>JAPKCR010000615.1 GCA_026421135.1 Sulfitobacter sp.
CCCGGTGCGGCATCCCCGAAATCTTTTCCCTGCGCGACTTTAGCACAGTTTTTCTGACGAGGCTTGCCCCGCTTGGATTTTACGGGTGGCTGCTTAGGCCTCGGAACCGACCGCCGCGCTGGAGAGATAGCTTCGGAACTGCGTCTGTTTGAATGTCGGCTCCGACCGATGATGCATTCTTGGCTCGCAGATGCCGAGAAAGTCCGCTTACCGTCCTTCATGAATTCATTTGTGAGAATATGGCACTGAAGCCAAAAAGCTTAGTTGCGACGGAGAGGTCATAAAAGCACGTGTGCGCTGTCAGGGGCAATGGCCATAGACTGACCGAAGGACAATATTAAGGTTGATTCGGGTTTGAACGGGAAGCGGCGAACTTGGCGCAAACCCCTAAGTCGGGTATCTTGGGGAAGTCACGTAAGCTATTGAATAGATAAAGTTTCCGAATTCAAGGTATCATCCGCGACGCGCAATTTTATGTGCTTCCCCACACGCATGCCCGAAATGTCGCGGCCCTCGTCTCTCGGATCCCTGCCCCATTCTCTGGGCCTTTAGACGCTTGAAATGGACGGACCCTTGGTGCGCAGTTCTTTGCAAAATCTGATGTCGTGCAAAGCCTAAATCTAGATTTATCGTTTCATATCAACGATTTGCAAAATAGTTTCGCTCGCTACCGTCGGAGCCATTAACACCACAGGGCGTTGATACTTAAGAAAAAAGGCACCCGTTAGGGTGTCTTTTCTCGTTTCTTGGCCGAATTGATGGATGCCGCTCACCACAATTGGAGTACTTTCACGCTATGAAGGCTGAAAGACTCGCATCATAAAATGGTGCGATCGTCTCCTATCTTGGAAAAAGGTCTGGGCAGCTTTTATCGGCATCGCCGCCCGTCAAGAATATGGTTCGGTGTGTCAAAAAGAGCTGCTTTTTTTTCTTAGCGCCCGGATGTTCGCTTTTTACACCCAAAAGATTGTAGCCCCCTTGGCGGCAACAGACCGCGGCTGGCCCGCTTCCCTCAGACCTATTTTGACGTCTGGGTTTGCCTCGTCACCTCTATCTCAACCATGAGAAGATCGGACCAGAAACTCTCTGGACTATAATCCAAATGACCGGACTGCGGGCGCTGCAATCAGGCAATTCTAGTAAATAATCATTCAGCTAAATAGAGGGCCTCTTTGCCCATTGTTTGATGTCTCGGGTGAAAACCTTGTTGGTGATTTGACCATCAATACCGGCTCATCCGCTGAGACTACCCGCAGAACTACAACCGGGTTCGCTGATGATACTACCGGAGCCTCTGCTGGGCCATTGATTGGTATTGATAGCATCCACTCATCCTGACAAACGCCGGGACTAATTATGCAACCACGATCGGTTTGGAGGGTGGTTTCGTCGCCAACGCTGAGGATCCGACTAGTACAATCACAGGCATCGCTGATGGCATAGTTGGCGGCATGTTGTTTACAGTGAACTCGCAGCTGAAGAACAACTCCCAAGCAACTGAGGGTAGAACATTGATACAGGCGTCTGAACTTGATTATTTAAGTGCCGGTATCTCTTTTTGTAGTATCAGTTCTTGCCCTAGTAGCAGGCTGAAACCGGCTCTAGATCTTGCGGCCCGCCTTTTCCCAATAGGGGGCTCTCAGCCGCGGTTTAAAAATCTTGCCACTGTCTTCACGTGGTAGGGCCGCATGGAAATCTATGATACGCGGTTGCTTGAAGCGAGCTAGCTTGCCGTCCAGAAAATCCATCACCTTTTGCGCGTCGGGTGTCCAGTCCTCGCCCGGTTCGATGGCCGCGACGATTTGTTCGCCAAATTCAGGGTCCGGCGCACCAAAAACGGCCACATCACGGATAAATGGCGCACGCATCAATACGGCCTCGATCTCGGCCGGAAAGATATTCGCCCCACCGGAAATGATCATGTCCTTTTTTCGGTCGGTGATAAACAAAAACCCGTCTTTGTCCACGGACCCCAGATCGCCCACCGAAAAATGGCCGTGCTTTTCTGCCGACTTGCGGCTTTCGGGATCGTTGGAATAATCAAACCCGCCAAAAGCATCCATGCGCGCATAGATTTCGCCCACCTGCCCTGCGGGCAATTCATTTCCGTCGGGATCAAGTATCAACACCGTGCCGCCCATCTGCATCTGCCCCGCCGTCCCAGGCCTTGCCAGCGCATCCTGAGACGAAACCATCGTCATGAACCCAATCTCGGTCGCGCCATAGCTCTCCCAGAATACAGGGCCCCACCAATCGATCATCGCAACCTTCAGATCATGCGGCCAAGGCGACCCAGTCGACACGCAAAATTCGACCGATGACAGATCATAGCGGGCCTTTACGCCGTCAGGCAGCTTTAACAAACGGCTCATCATTGTAGGGACCAGATAAATATGGGTGATACGCTGCGCCTGAATGGTGGCCAGAAACGCCTCGGGCTCAAA
>JAPKCR010000616.1 GCA_026421135.1 Sulfitobacter sp.
TTGCGCAGCGGTCACCGCGCCGCCATCACGCCCGCCGATGTTTTTCATGTCGGCTATCCGGCTTTTGAGCAGCTTGTCATAGCCCGGACCCATCGGCATGCGCCACGCGCCCTCATTTTCGGCACCGGCCGCTTTCAAAAATGCGTTACACAGCGCGTCGTTGTTCGAAAATACGCCTGCGTTTTCATGACCCAAGCCCACAACGATGGCACCTGTCAGGGTGGCAAGATCGATCATGCCAACGGGTTTAAACTGCTCTTGCGCATACCAAAGCACGTCACATAACACCAAACGACCTTCGGCATCAGTGTTGATAATTTCGACCGTGTCACCTTTCATCGTTTTGACAACGTCGCCGGGGCGGACCGCTGTGCCTGACGGCATGTTTTCGACGATGCCCACCAGACCGACGACATTCGCCTTGGCTTTGCGCAAGGCAAGGCTACGCATCACGCCTGCTACAACGCCGGCACCGCCCATATCCATCGTCATATCTTCCATTCCGGCACCGGCCTTTAGGCTGATCCCGCCAGTGTCAAAGACCACGCCCTTGCCGACCAAGGCCAAGGGGGCTGCGTCTTTTTCGCCCCCGTTCCATTTCATAACAACAACATAGGACGGGCTGGCTGACCCTTGACCGACAGACAAAAGCGTCCGCATTCCAAGCTTTTCCAGCTTTGCATCGTCGAGCACTTCGACCTCTAGGCCGATACTTTTCATCTCGGCAAGACGGTCGGCGAATTCGGTTGTGGTCAGCACATTGGCGGGTTCATTGGTGAGATCGCGCGTCATGAATGCGCCGTCGGCAATGGCCAGCAGCGGCTCTGCGGCGGCCTTTACGTCGTCGGGGTTGCTTGCCATGATCGTGACCGACCCTTTTCGTGGCTTGCCGTTGCTTTTGTTGTCCTCAAACGTGTAATCGCGCATCGCGAGGCCAAAGCACAGCTCGGCCGATTTGCGCAGCCCGCCCGTCAGCACCAGCAAGTCCGCCTCGCCGCGCCGTTTTGCCAGACTTGCCCCTGCCTTACGCAGATCATGCACATCTGCGTTATTGGCCAGCTGAACCACATCTACGGCTTCGGCCGCCATGCCAGTGGGGAATCCCATACTCAGCGCGTCGCCGGGTTTCAGGTCGGCGAACTTTTTGCTTTGAACCAGACGTTCCAGCGCGCCCTTGGTCAGCTTGTTGATGCGACGCGCGCTTGGGTTCATTTTACCCGTCGGATCAACCGTCACCGCAACGCGGCCAGCATGGCCTGCAATCTGGTCAATGTCGGTTTGGGCAAAACTCATGGGGGTCAATGCGGTCATGTTCGTCGTCCTTTTGATCAGAATTGCCCCAAGACCTAGCGTGCAGGTGCCGGTAAGGCCAGATAGCAGTTTTCGCGGGCGTCATTTTGCTTTATCGTGACTGAAAAATAACAGTACTAACACCCAAGGGATGCAGATTGGCTAAGTTTGACCGCTATATGTTGTCCCAATTCCTGATCCTGTTCAGTTTTTTTGCACTGATACTGGTGGCAATTTTCTGGATCAATCGGGCTGTTATCTTGTTTGACAGGTTGATTGGGGACGGCCAGACGGCGTTGGTATTCCTTGAATTCACCGTGCTGGGCCTGCCAAAGCTGATCACCACCGTGTTTCCCATCGCCGCTTTTGCGGGGTCGGTGTACGTGATTAACCGCATGACCAGCGAATCCGAATTGATCGTGATGCAGGCGACGGGCAGCGGCCCATGGCGCTTGGCGCGCCCGGTCCTGGTATATGGCGTTTGTGTCGCTTTGATGTTGTCGGTTCTGACCCATTTTCTGGTACCCATGGCCAAGGCGCAATTGAACCAACGCGAGGCTGAAATCTCGCAGAATGTGTCAGCGCGGCTGTTGACCGAAGGTGAATTCCTGCATCCCACCTCCAATGTGACGTTCTACACCCGGCTGATCGGCACGGATGGCGTTCTGCGCGATGTGTTTCTATCGGACCGCCGCAGCCCAGACGAAGGGATTATCTATACCGCAGCCGAGGCTTATCTCGTGCGCAACGGCGAAGGTACAACATTGATCATGGTCGACGGGCTGGCGCAGCGGCTTTTGGGCGAGAACAAACAACTTTCGACGGCGAAATTTCGGGATTTTTCTTTTGATATCTCAGCGTTGGTCAGTAAGAAAACCGAGGAATATGTCGCCATCGACAGTATGATCACGTCCGATTTGCTGGGCGATTGGACGGTTTTGGGGGATAAGGCCGAAATCAGTCGGGGTGTCATCGCAGAAGAAGTGCACTCCCGGTTTGCGGCCCCACTGTTCTGCATCGTCGCCGCAATGATCGGCTATGCTACGTTAATTCTGGGCGGGTTTTCCCGTTTCGGGGTCTGGCGTGAAATCGTGATCGCCTTTGGCCTGCTAATTAGTATTGACGGCATTCGCAGCACCGTGGTCGATGTGGTC
>JAPKCR010000617.1 GCA_026421135.1 Sulfitobacter sp.
ACCCACAGTTGATCAAAACCATCTATGGGGCGGGGTATATTTTCCTAGGTGACGTCAGTTGGGGCCAATAACTTTTGCCCCTCATTGTTCCCTAAATACTCAAATCTAAAAATCCCCCTTCACCTCGCTGAAAACGCTGATAGAATCACACCTATGTTAGACGTTGTCCTATATCGCCTCGGCCGCGCAGCCCGCCCACATTTCTACCGTGTGGAAATCGCTATGAACTTGTTCTGCGAAGTATCCGTACTGCGCGAATGGGGCATGAAGGGCGGCAACCCACGTGAGGTGATCACGTGTTACGGCAACCTGCGCGATGCCTCTCACGCAGCAGACAAGTATCGCATAAATGCGCAAAAACGCGGATATGCACGGCACTGAACACCTTCTCGTTCCAAAAAGAAAAGGCGGGCCAAAACCCACCTTTCTCAATCTTTAAAGCTCCATAAGGCTTATTTGACGCCCGTCGTTATTCAGCAGCAATCGCCTCGTGGGCCGCCTCAACCTTAACAGCTGAAAACTTGAACTCAGGAATTTTCCCATAAGGGTCGATCGCCGGATTTGTCAGAATATTCGCCGCCGCCTCAACAAAGGCAAAAGGCAGGAACACCATATCAGGGGCCACAGCACGGTCCATCCGCGCCATTATCACAATCGATCCACGTTTGGTTGTCAGACGCACATGCCCACCCGGCTCAACGCCCAGTTTACGCAAAGTCGATGGGTGCAAGGAACAGTTTGCCTCAGGCTCTAACCCATCCAAAATCGTTGCGCGGCGGGTCATCGATCCCGTGTGCCAATGCTCTAACTGACGGCCCGTTGTCAGGATCATCGGGTACTCCGCATCAGGTACATCATCGGGTGCAATCACACTGGCTGGTGTGAATTTTGCACGGCCATCGGCGCGTGGGAAACCGTCCCCAAACACAACGGCTTGGCCCGGATCAGTCGGGCTAAGCGACGGATAGGTCACCGCCTCGGTGGTCAAGCGATCCCATGTTATATTGTCCAAGCTGCGCATGTTTATCGTCATCTCGTCAAACACTTGGCTTGGGTGCGTGTATGTCCAATCAAGACCGCAACGCTTGGCCAATTCCACCTCGATCCACCAATCCTGCTTCGCCTCCCCCGGAGGGGTCACAGCGGGGCGCACCATCTGCACCTGACGGTTGGTGTTCGATACCGTGCCCGATTTTTCGTAAAGTGCGGAGGCCGGTAAAATCACATCAGCGTAGTTCGCCGTTTCAGTAATAAAGATATCTTGCACAACAAGGTGATCTAGTTTCGCCAACGCATCCCGCGCGTGCTCAACATCTGGGTCAGACATCGCGGGATTTTCGCCCAAGATATACATCGCTTTAATCTTGTCCTCGTGCACCGCATCCATAATTTCGGTCACTGTCAGGCCTTTCTCATTCGAGAAATCCCCGGACTTCCAAACGTCGGTAAAGGCTGAGCGCACACCGTCATCCGTCACCGACTGATAATCTGGCAAGAACATCGGCACGAGGCCCGCATCAGACGCGCCTTGTACGTTGTTCTGACCACGCAGTGGGTGCAGACCCGAACCCGGACGCCCAACTTGGCCTGTCATCAGCGCCAATGAAATTAGGCAACGCGCATTGTCCGTTCCGTGAATATGCTGGCTGACGCCCATCCCCCAGAAAATCATGCCCGCTTTGGCACCCGCATAAGTCCGCGCAACGGCACGCAATTCTTCTGCATCAATGCCGCAAATTTCCGCCATTTTCTCCGGCGTGAAGTCTTTTAAGTGCTCTTTTTCGGCTTCCCAGTTTTCGGTGTAAGCCTCAATATACTGCTTATCGTAAAGCCCTTCTTCGACAATCACGTGCATAATTGCGTTCAACATTGACACATCAGCACCGGGACGGAACTGAAGCATGTGCGTGGCAAAACGTTTCAACGCCTGACCGCGTGGGTCCATCACAATCAGCTTGCCACCGCGCTTGGTAAATTGCTTAAAATAGGTCGCGGCAACGGGATGGTTTTCAATCGGGTTGGCCCCGATCACAATCGCCACATCCGCGTTCTCGATCTCGTTAAAGGTCGCTGTCACAGCACCAGACCCAACGTTTTCGATCAACGCCGTTACAGAGGACGCGTGGCACAAACGGGTGCAGTGATCGACGTTGTTGTGCTTGAACCCTTCGCGGATAAACTTCTGAAACAGATAGGCTTCTTCGTTCGTACACTTGGCAGACCCAAAGCCTGCAACTTCGCGCCCGCGGCCCTTTAGACCCTTGGCTGCGAAATCCAGCGCTTCGTCCCACGTCGCTTCACGAAACACGTTGCCCCAATTGCCCGGATCAACGTTCAACCCCTTAGCAGGCGCATCGTCACGACGGATCAGCGGCTTTGTCAGACGGTGATTGTGGTGAATGTAGTCATAGCCAAAGCGGCCTTTGACACACAAACGGC
>JAPKCR010000052.1 GCA_026421135.1 Sulfitobacter sp.
GGCACAACCGTTATCGCCCCAGCGGTTGCAAACGCGATTTTTAATGCCGTCGGTGCGCGGATGCGGCAATTGCCGATCCGGCCAGATGACGTTCTGGCGGCAATTAAAGCCTAGAGAAACTTCAGGTGTCCGGGAAACCGGGCACCTAACTTTCTACGTCAATTGTCGGATACTCCCTACGTTTAGAAGCATCTGAATACTGTGTCAGCCGCAGTGCACGGGCAATTCAACTGCTATCATTGACGCTGTTGAGCGGCTTTCACATAAAACAACTTACTTTTCTTTGGGATAAACTGCCCCCATAAGGTGTCAGTCCGCTAAAGCAAGGGACGACATGCGCAAGCCCCCGGGCCAACTGTTGTTAAAAAAGAGAGTAACTATGAAGAACGTTTCCAAAGCTACTGCCACATCTGGCAGCTCTCTGCAGCTTATCGGGGCGGTTCTTATTCTCAGCCTGTTTTTCCTCTTTCCAGTCTCGGCACAGGCACAATCGCTTTTCACCGGTGGTGTTAAGTCAACGCAATCTGACACAAGTGCTGACACCTCTGCCGAGGCTGATCAGACGCCATTGGCGACACTGCTTAAGGTTCTCAAAGATGACACTGCCCGCGCCGAACTGATCGCGGATCTGGAAAAAACCGTAACGCCAGAAACCTCGCCAATGGATCCGGTAACAGCTGAATCCATTCTTGAGACAGCGGACCAACAAGGCATATCCATTGGACGGCAAATCGCGATGATTACCCAGAAAATCGGGCAAGACGCTGTTGGCACCGTTACAGCATTCTGGACATCCCTCAAGGGTGGCGGCGGCGTATTCTCTGGCCTCAGCGGGGCAGAGCTGTCGGTACTTCTGGATGCGATACCGGGCCTTTTGACCGTCATCGCGATTACCATCGTCTTGTTCGTTGTTTTACGCCGCTTTGCCCGGCACTTCTATGCAGGCATGGGCCGCAAAGCTGAAAATGCGGGCATTCTTGGGTCAATCGGGCTGTTCATCGGGTCCAACCTGCTGGACTTTTTTCTAGTGATCTTTGCATGGGCTGCGGGCTATTTGATTACGATCTTTGCGGTTGGCGAGTTCGGGCAAATCGGCATCCGGCAGTCGATGTATCTCAACGCATTTTTGCTGGTCGAGATGACCAAGGTCATTATCCGCGCGTTTCTGTCCCCTGTTGCATCTGGCTTGCGGATCGTACCCGTCAGCGACTTTGCAGCCCGGATCTTGACCAAATACCTTAGCATTGTCGTCAGCGTTCTAGGTTACGGCCAGCTTCTGATCGTGCCCATCATCAATCAAAGTGTGAACACTGCTGCCGGTTCTGGTGTGTCTGCGTTGCTGTCAGTTTTGGTGCTGCTGTATCTGGTCTATATCGTGCTGCGCCGCCGCGCGGATGTGACCCGATGGCTGCAAGACGAGGCAGAGCCGCAACTGGCCGTCAGCCCTGCAGAACAGCCCACAATAGACGACCGCAAACATGGCGTGACCATGCGTCTGTTGCGCGGGCTCGCCGCGTTGTGGCATTGGGCGGTTCTGGGGTATATCGCCGCGATGTTCATAGTGGTGATGACCCAGCCCGCTGATGTGACGTTGAACGCTCTTATCGGATCGGGCAAGATTTTGGCCGCGATCATCGTGGCTGCGCTGCTTTCAGGGTTGCTGGCCCGTGCGGTGCACCGCGGCATTTCATTGCCCCGAGACATCAACGAAAAACTGCCGCTGCTCGAGCGTCGTATCAACACGTTTGTGCCGCGCGCCTTTAGCTTGTTGCGTCTGGTTCTGCTGATCTGTGTGCTGGTGTTCACGCTGGATGTCATTGGAATGCTGGACATCAAGGGTTGGCTTGAAAGCCAGATCGGCCTTGCCATGACGACCGCCCTGATCTCGGTCGGTATCATCCTGACGGTTTCCTTTGGCATCTGGCTCGCACTGACATCCTTTGTCGATTACAAACTGAACCCGGAATACGGTGCCGTTCCGACATCGCGCGAAATGACGCTGCTGACCTTGATGCGCAACGCGGCAACGATTGCACTGGTCATACTGACGCTGATGTTCGTCCTTAGCGAAATTGGACTGGATATCGGGCCCCTGCTGGCATCAGCCGGGGTGCTGGGGCTGGCAATTGGTTTTGGTGCACAAAAGATGGTGCAGGATATTATTACCGGCGTGTTTATCCAGTTTGAGAATGTCATCAATGTCGGCGACGTTATCACTGTGGGCGGCACTACAGGCACTGTCGAGAAACTGTCCGTGCGGTCCGTATCCCTGCGGGACGTGCAAGGCGCGTTCCACATGATCCCGTTTTCCACTGTGGACATGGTCAGCAACTATATGCGTGGCTTTGCCTACACCGTAACGGACATGGGCATCGCCTACCGCGAGAACGTCGAAGAGGCCAAGCAAGCCATGTTCGACGCATTCGAGCGTATGACCGAAAACGAACCCGAAATCGCCGGGAACATCATGGGCGAACTGGAATGGTTCGGCGTGCAATCGTTGGGCGACAGCGCCGTTGTTCTGCGCACGCGGATGAAGACCGAGCCGGGCAAACAATGGGGCATTGGCCGCATGTTTAACGGCTATCTCAAGACTGTGTTTGACGAGCGCGGCATTGAAATACCGTTCCCACAGCAAACCATCTGGCTGGGCGAGAACAAGGACGGAAATACGCAGCCGTTCAAGATCGAAGGCGCTGAAAAACAGAGGACTTCGTCAGGCGAAAAGCACGAGACGAAACAGATCGAAAGCGATGATGTGCCTGACAGTGATGATGCCGATGATCCGGAAGGTGGGGCAGCACGCTAATCCCGCCGGGCAGAAAAAAGCCCCCCGTTCCAAATCGGAACGGGGGGCTTTTTCGTTTTCTATCTGCCTTGATTACAGAACTGCTTCGATAAGGTAAGGGCCTTGGGTCGCCAGACCGGTCTCAATGGCCAATTCCAGCGCCTCGCAATCGGTGACTTGTGTTGCTTCGACGCCCATCGACCGGGCCATCTCTACAAACTTCAATGTGGGCCGATCCAGCGACAGCATGTCCATCGCCTTGGGGCCTGCGTTACTGACACCAACATTGGTCAGCTCTCCGCGCAGAATCTTGTAAACGCGGTTGGCGAATATGATGATCGTCACATCCAGTTGTTCCCGCGCCATCGTCCACAATGCCTGAATAGTGTACATTGCACTGCCGTCCCCGACCAAGGCCAAGACCTTGCGATCAGGGCACGCAACCGCCGCACCGATTGAAACAGGCAACCCATAGCCGATGGAGCCACCGCAGTTGTTCAACCATGTGTGTTTAGGCGCGCCTGCTGTGATGGGAAAGAACGCCCGACCTGTGGTAATCGCCTCGTCCACAACAATGGCGTTCTCAGGAATTGTGCGCCCCAATACCGCTGCAATACCATCAGGATCAAGCGGGCCAGTAGGCTTGTCTGGCACGACAGCGTCGGCGACATTGGCCGGTGCTGTGTCTTTGGCATCTGCCCCGTCGCACAGACCAGCAAGCGCGCTTGTTATGTTTTGAGATGTTTTGCACAGATCAATGATTTCAGTTCCCGGTGCCGTCAATATCGCGGGTTTCCCCGGATAGGCAAAGAACCCGATGGGCGCGCGGGCACCAACAAGAACGATCCGCTTGAAAGGTTCAAGCGTCTTGAGCGCCTGATCAATCGGATATGGTACGCGGTTGATGATGACCCGCCCTACCCCACGTTCAAGTCTGGAATTGGACCATTCACACAATAATGCGCAGCCCGTTTTCGCGGCGATACGTCCGGCTGTCTTTAATGACGCCTCGTCAAGTGCAGCACCGCCTAACAACAGCAAACTTTCTGGTCCGGACAGTGCTGCGATGGCGCTTTCCAATGCAGCTTCGTCATAGGCTGGTCTGGGATCTGCCGGGATCGGCGGTGCTACTATGCCACCTTCGTTCCATGCGGTATCGCTGGGCAGCATCAAGGTGGCGACCTGACCGGGGGCCACATTCGCGGCATGCACGGCCTTGGCCGCATCCGCACCGACTTCGGTGGCCGAAAGCGAGGTATGCACCCAATGGGAAACGGGGCCGGCGACGCCTTCGATATCCGACGTCAGGGGTGCGTCAAGTTCGATGTGGCTAACCGCATGTTCGCCAACAATGTTCACCACGCCGGAACCGGCTTTTTTTGCGTTGTGCAGGTTGGACAATCCATTCGCCAGGCCCGGCCCAAGATGCAGCAATGTGCAAGCTGGTTTGCCCGCCAGCCGAAAATAACCGTCCGCCGCACCGGTTGCGACCCCTTCTTGAAGCACAAGGATTGACCGCATGCCGGGCACATGGTCAAGCGCGGCAACAAAGTGCATCTCGGAGGTGCCAGGGTTGGTAAAACAGGTATCAAGCCCGCTATCGAGCAAGGTTTTCACAAGGCTTTCAGCGCCGTTCATCGGCGTATCGTCTGAGGTGCTCACGTCATTTTCCTTTGAATCAGGTTTTGGCATTTTCCCAAAACGGGATGCGGAGTTCTTTTTTCAGGATCTTCCCGATGGAACTGCGCGGCAGGACTTCGCGCGCCTCGACCGCTGACAACCGCTGGCTCTTGCCTAGCTTTGCGTTCGCATCAGAGCAAATTTGTTCGGGACTGCGGGATGCACCCTTGCGCAGGACGACCAAGCCATACGGCGTCTCGCCCCACGCGTCAGATGGCACACCGATTACGGCTGCATCGCTCACGTCGGGATCGGCCAACAACACCAGTTCAAGGTCATCAGCATAAATGTTCAGCCCGCCCGAGATGATCATATCTTTCTTGCGGTCCGACAGGATCAGAAACCCGTCCTCGTCAAAACGGCCCATATCTCCGGACCGGAAAAACACCTGTCCGTCCGCATCGCGCCAAATGTAATCGGCGGTCAAGTCATCGCGCCCGAAATAGCCCGCCATCATGGTGGGACCGCGGCCACAAATCTCTCCGACTTGGCCCTTTGGCACTTCATTCCCGGTCTCGTCGATCAGGCGAATTTCATTGCCCGGCGCTGGCTGTCCGACGGTGTGCAACTTGTCCGGATGCTCGGCAGAATTCAGAACAGTGACACCGCCCCCTTCCGTCAGGCCATAATATTCCAACAGCTTGCCCGGGAAACGCGCCAATACGTCTGCTTTTACTTCCGCCCGCAAAGGTGCCGAGGTCGAGAACTTGACCCGCATGGAAGACAGATCAAAGCTATCGAAATCAGGCACTTCCATAATGCGCTTATATTGGACCGGCACCAGCATTGTGTGGGTAATTTTTTCACGTTCCACGATCTCGAGGTAACCGCGCGCGTCAAATTTCGGCATCAAATAAACGGTCGAACCGCCGTATAGCGTGGGCAGGAAAGACACGATTGTTGTGTTTGAATACAACGGCGTCGACAGCAGGGTGCGTGCATCGTCATCATAACCGTTTGGCGTCACGCGGTCCATCTGCGCGGCCCGCATCATGTGATTGTGCAAGATACCTTTGGGCGTGCCGGTCGTGCCCGAAGAATAGATCAGGTTGAACGCATCCGACATATCCAGCGGAATGTTCGGGTCGGTATCCTCCGCCGCCTCGACCGCCGCGTCAAAGTCATCAAACGCGAGATGGTCGAAATCAATCGCAAAACGGGCGATGTCCAGATCGGTCACGAACCCCTCAACCAGATCAAGATACTGCTTTGCCACAAAAATCGCGCGTGCGCTGCAATCGGTAAGCATCTTTTCGAGCGCATCTGGCGACGCCATTGTCGACAGGGGCGTCACGCAGGCTCCAGCCCGAAGGATTCCCATGAACAGCTCGGCATAGGGGATCGAGTTTGGCGAAATAATCGCGATATTGTCGCCCTTTTTCACGCCCATCGACAGCATCAAATTGGCAATCTTGTTGATCCGCGTATTGAACGCGCCCCATGTCACCTGCTGCCCTTCGCACACCAGCGCCAGTGTATCCGGGTGGGCTTGTGCGTTGGCGCGCACGACCTCGACAATTGTTTTGGTAGGCTTGTTCGCGGGCGCGGGTGGATTGATCGGTATCATCGACTATTCCTGATCTGGTTCGCTTGTCGCCCGTGAAACATTGTTGCGCGGACGATCTTGGGACCAGTTGTAGCGATCAGAAATAAACTTGCAAATGGATGTATCTTAGGCGGCTGATTTTCTCAGGGTATCAAATGCCGCGTGCTGGGACAGGAACACCTTACCCGTTAGATCCGCAATGAAATGCTGTTTTTGCAGCTTGTCCATGACTGGGCCTTTAACCTCGGACAGGTGCAGCTTGATCCCCATATCTTTGAGCCGCGCATTGATAGCCTCAAGCGATTCCAGCGCGCTAAAGTCGATTTCGTTGATGGCCGAACACATAAGAACCACATGCTGGATCGCCTTATCGCCGGCAAGCCGGTCATAGATATAATCCTCAAGGAAGCGCGCATTGGCGAAATACAGGCTTTCGTCGATGCGCAGTGTCAGGATTGTGGGGTCAGTTTCTACGCTGTGCCGAAGAATGTTGCGGAAGTGCTGAGTTCCCGGAACCAGCCCCACTTCGGCAATATGTGGTTTGGTGGTTTTGTAGAGATGCAAGAAAATTGACAGCACAACCCCACAGGTCACACCCAATTCGACACCACTGCCCAAAGTGACCAACATCGTGGCAAGAACTGCCGCGAAATCGGCCTTGGAATAGCTCCAGGACTTCTTGAGGATACTGAAATCTACCAGCGTCAAGACAGCAACGATGATCGTGGCCGCAAGGGTGGCTTGCGGCAGGAAGAACACCAGCGGGGTCAATGCAAGTGCTGCAATCGCAAGACCGACCGCAGTAAATGCACCAGCTGCAGGGGTCTCGGCACCGGCGTCAAAGTTCACAACAGAGCGCGAGAACCCGCCCGTTACAGGAAATCCGCCAGTGAAAGCCGCGCCAAGGTTAGCCGAGCCCAAACCGATCAACTCCTGATCAGGGTCGATCCGTTGGCGCTTTTTTGCGGCCAAGGTTTGTGCGACCGAAATCGATTCAACAAATCCGATGACCGAGATTAAGATGGCAGGCAACAAAAGCGCGCCCATCAAATCGAATGAAAAATCGGGCAGTGTAAGAGGCGGCAGACTTTGTGGGACAGCACCAACGATGCGCACACCATGATCGGACAATCCGAACAGCCAGACAATCACTGTTGTAAGAACGACAGCTCCTACCGGCCCCGCTTTGGTAATTACATCTGCCGTTCCCGCGCTGAACCCTTTGGATTTCAACAACGGTTTTAGCCCCTTACGAACCCAAAACAGAAAGGCCGTTGCAGACACGCCAATGATCAGCGTGATCCAATTCGTCTCATTCAGATGAGTAAGGATCGAATGAACAAGTTCGATCAGGTTCTCGCCCGATGCATTGATGCCCAGAATATGCTTGATCTGGCTTGCTGCGATGATGACGCCGGACGCCGTTATAAAGCCTGCAATTACCGGATGAGACAGGAAATTTGCCAGAAACCCCAGTTTAAAGACGCCCATCGTCAGCAAAATAGCCCCGGACAGGAACGCCAAAGTCAGGGCTGCCACGGCATAACCTATCGTGCCCTGATCCGCGATATTACCCAACGCCGCAGCCGTCATCAGCGACACAACCGCAACCGGCCCAACGGCCAAAGCACGGCTGGTACCAAAGATGGCATACAGCAAAATGGGGACGATCGACGCATAAAGCCCTGCTTCGGGCGGCAACCCTGCCAACAACGCATAGGCCAAAGATTGGGGGATCAACATGATCGTCACGATCACTGCGGCCATCAAGTCATTGGACAGCGATGATTTGTTGTAACTGCGCCCCCAATCGAGGATTGGCAGATATTTGGACAGGTTCTGGAGCATTGTCACGCCGGCTTTCGTTATTAGGTGGCAGGCAGAGTTTGGAACCCCAACCTTTTAAGCTTGTCCCCTGATCGGGGCCAGTAGCGCTTGATATTAATCAACCTTCGCTGACAGGGCCTCGGGTTTTGGCATCCATTCGCGACCTATCTGCATCCCCTGCCAACTCATTGGCAGCAACACTCGTTCTCTGAGGAACCCCGCTGCCCGACTTGGGTTTGCGCGATCAATGATCTTATTCGGAAAGCTGGGGAAAGCACGCCGTCATATTGGTTTTTCACGGTGTTTCCGGCCATGTCAGCTATAATATTGTCGGCCGCGACGGGAATATACACCGCTTCAAGCCCGTGCTTTCGCGCGGCTTGCTCGATCTCGGTAAAGCAGGGTTGATAGGAGCCTTCGACATCTAAGCGGTTGCAGTTTATTGCGTGGAAACCCTGTGGCATGAACGCGTCCATGTCGTCGGCCAGCACCTGAGGGCTGACCGACAAGCGTTCGGTGAGTTTCTTGATTTCCACTGCTTCCGCTCTTTTCTATAGGCCGTTAACGGGCACTTTGAGAACAACGTTGCCATCTTTGTCTTTTGGCATGTGACCCGCACGCATGTTGACTTGAAGCGACGGGATAATCAGCTTGGGCATATCCAGTTGCGCATCCCGTTCAGTGCGGAAGGTGATGAACTCCTCGCGGGTTTTGCCGCCGCCGACATGAATATTATGGGCTTTTTCCTCGCCCACTGTGGTTTCCCACTGAATATCGCGGCCGTTCGGACCATAGTCGTGACACATGAACAGGCGCATATCATCGGGAAGCGAAAGCACTTTTTGGATGCTGTCATACAACTCTCCCGCGTCGCCGCCGGGGAAGTCCGCGCGCGCCGATCCGCCATCGGGCATAAACAGGGTGTCCCCAGTGAAGGCGGCATTGCCCACCACGTGCACCATACACGCCGGGGTGTGGCCGGGGGTGTACATGGCAAAGCAGTTCATCCCGCCGATCTGATAGGTGTCGCCATCCTTGAAAAGTGCGTCAAACTGCGATCCGTCCCGCTCGAACTCGGTACCCTCGTTAAAGATTTTGCCGAATGTTTCCTGCACAACCATGATCTTTTCACCAACGCCGATTTTGCCGCCCAGCTTTTGCTGGATGTAAGGTGCCGCAGAAAGGTGATCAGCG
>JAPKCR010000618.1 GCA_026421135.1 Sulfitobacter sp.
CTCTTTGACAACTTCACGCATGAAGATGTCCTGGATCGGGTGGTGGTTGGGGGCAAAGGCGAAATCACCACGAACCGAAGCAAAATCAGCCTCTTCTAGCGCGGCTTGGAACGCAGCAGCGTCTTTAACGTCAGCTTTGCCCATGGCGCTTTCCAACAATAGCGCCGTGTCATAGCCCTGTGCCGCATAAAGCGATGGCAGGCGGCCATACTCGGCTTGGAAATCGGCGACGAATTTCTTGTTGGCCTCGTTGTCGATATCCTTTGACCAATGCGATGTGTTCTTAACGCCCAAGGCTGCATCACCGATCGCACCTAAGATCCCTTGATCAAAACTGAACGCAGGACCCATCACATTTTTATCCACACCAGAACCGGCATATTGTTTCATAAATGAAATTCCCATGCCTCCTGGAAGGAAGAAGTAGATCGTATCGGCGTCGGATGCGCGCATTTGTGCAATCTCTGCGGCATAGTCTGTCTGGCCCAATTTAGTATAAACCTCTTCAACCACGTCCCCGGTATAGGTGCGCTTGAAGCCCGCGATCATGTCCTGACCGGCGGGGTAGTTGGGGGCCATAAGAAACACCTTTTTGATGTCATTCTCGTTTGCCCATGATCCCGCAGCCTCGTTAAAGGCGTCGTTCTGCCAAGCGACGTTGAAATACAACTTGTTGCACCCCTTGCCGGCCAGTGCGGATGGGCCAGCGTTGGGCGAAATATAAAATTTGCCCTGTGCCGTCGCAGCGGGCACCACGGCCATGGCAAGGTTCGACCAGATGATCCCGGTCAGCACGTCGACTTTTTCCGATTGAATCAGCTTGTCGGCCAATTGTACCGCAACATCCGGCTTGCGCTGGTCGTCCTCGATCACCAACTCGAGGTTTTCGTTCCCCTTTGCCGCAAGCATAAAGCCGTCGCGCACGTCGATCCCAAGGCCTGCGCCGCCGCCTGACAGCGTTGTGATCATGCCGACCTTTACCTTGCCGCCATGCGCTTCGGCATAGGCCATCCCCGCGCTAAGTGCTGCGATCGAGGCCGCTGCGATGAGTGTTCTCAGTTTCATGTGTCTCTCCCTTGATATGTAGGCCTCTTTACTTGGGCCCGATTGATAATCCTACAGTGACGGTTGTGGCGCTTCGGTCAAGAAGCGGGGCTTATGTAACCCGTGATTTCACCTTATACGTGTCGTCATCCCAAAGTTTGTTGTTCATCACATCTGCGATGATCTTGACTGCTGCGGACACGTCGGCGCTGTCGATGTAAAGCGGCGTAAATCCAAAGCGCATAATGTCAGGCGCACGGAAATCGCCGATTACGCCGCGGTCAATCACCGCCTGCATCGCGGCATAGCCATGTTCAAATCGCCATGACACCTGCGAGCCGCGCATGCTCGCCTCGCGCGGGCTGGCCAGCGTCAGGGCATGCACATCACGTTCGATTTCGGCGATGAACTGCTCTTGCAGCGCGATGGATGCGGCGCGCAGTTCGTTCATGTCAACGTCTGCCCAAAGCTCCATCGCGACCTCAAGCGCGGTTAGTTGGATCACAGGCGGCGTGCCCACGCGCATCCGTTCGATCCCGTTGCCAGGGGCATAATGCAGATCGAACTCAAACGGTTGACGATGCCCCAACCATCCAGACAGCGCAGGCTCGACACTTTCAGCGAGATCGGGACGGACATAGATGAACCCCGGCGCGCCTGGCCCACCGTTAAGGTATTTATAGGTACAACCCACGGCAAATTCCGCATTTGATCCGGCCATATCGACAGGCAAGGCACCCGCCGAATGGGCCAGATCCCAGACCATCACGGCACCCTTTGCGTGCACCAGTTCCGTCATCGCTTTCATATCGTGCATCCGGCCGGTGCGGTAATCAACTTCGGTCAGCATCACGACGGCGATGTCTTCGTCAATCGCATCTGCCAAGTCTTCCGGGGCGACGGTGCGCAATTCGTAGCCCTGCTCAAGCAGCTTCACCAGCCCCTCGGCCATGTAAAGATCCGACGGAAAGTTACCGGTATCGCTTAGTATCACGCGACGGTCCTCGCGCAGCTTAAGGCCGGATGACAGCGCCTGAAAGACCTTGATCGACAGCGTGTCACCCATGACAACGGACCCGTCCGGCGCACCGATGATACGCGCAACCATATCACCAACGCGAGAAGGTTGCTCCATCCAGTTGGCCTTGTTCCAGCCCCGGATCAGCATTTCGCCCCATTCATCCGTCATCATTGCCTGAACACGCGCAGGCACGGCG
The DNA here is from genome assembly GCA_026421135.1 of Sulfitobacter sp. Classification (GTDB taxonomy): domain Bacteria; phylum Pseudomonadota; class Alphaproteobacteria; order Rhodobacterales; family Rhodobacteraceae; genus Sulfitobacter. The sequence goes on from JAPKCR010000618.1 coordinate 2,262, forward strand.
CGAGGCAAAGGACCCAGCGAATTGCCATCCAGATAAATCACACCCTCGGGCAGGATAAATGCTCGTTTATTCAATATATTAGCCACCTAGAGGGCTCCTCTTACGTGCCAAAGTTCCGGGAAAAGTTCGACCTCAAGCATCTTGCGCAGATAAGCGACGCCAGTAGTCCCG
>JAPKCR010000053.1 GCA_026421135.1 Sulfitobacter sp.
GAACCGGGTGGAACCGGGTAAACGTCCCCGGTCGTCAATGGCACCGACAATTGTAATGAAGGACGACAAGCCTGTGCTGGCCGTAGGCAGCCCTGGTGGAAGCCGCATCATTGGCTATGTCGCAGGTGCAATAATCGCGCATATCGATTGGGGAATGGACGTGCAGCAAGCTGCGTCATTGCCCCATGCCGTGAACCGTTTCGGCACCTATGATCTGGAAGAGGGCACCGAAATGGCGGTTTCGGTCGACGCTTTGGAAAACCTTGGGTACAAGACATCCACGCGGGCGCTGACCTCGGGCCTGCATATGATCGCCATCGGTGACGGTCTAAGCGGCGGTGCCGATCCGCGCCGCGAAGGCATAGCCCTTGGTCAATAACCAAGGGACCACCAGATATGGTACAGCCGACAGACTTGCCTAGAAACGAAATTGGCATTGCCACTGTTTTGGGCATCTTAAAGCAGCAATTCGCAGAGCAGTTTCAGACGGGTCAAGCGATCCGCGAACAGCATGGCCATACAACGACGTGGATCAAAAACCAGGCCCCCGACGCAGTGTTGTTCGCCCGATCCACCCAAGATGTGGTCGACGCCGTGAAAGCTTGCGCCGCGCATAAGGTGCCTGTCATCGCCTTCGGCACGGGGACGTCGCTCGAAGGGCATGTGAACGCGCCTGCGGGTGGAATTTCGATCGACGTGTCGCAGATGGACCGCGTACTAGAGGTTAACGCAGCTGATCTGGATTGCCGTGTGCAGCCGGGTGTGACCCGTGAGGCGCTGAATACCCATCTGCGTGATCAGGGACTGTTTTTCCCGATTGATCCCGGTGCCAATGCATCCCTTGGGGGGATGACGGCGACGCGGGCATCAGGCACCAATGCGGTGCGCTATGGCACAATGAAAGACAACGTGATCGCGGTTGAGGCCGTGATGGCCGACGGCACGATCATCCGTACCGCACAGCGCGCGCGCAAGTCGTCTGCCGGGTATGACCTGACGCGGCTAATGGTGGGGTCCGAAGGCACGCTTGGGGTCATCACGGAGATCACCTTGAAATTGCAGGGCATTCCCGAGGCCATCAGCTCGGCGCGCTGTTCGTTTCCATCGGTCGAGGCCGCCTGCGAGACTGTGATGAATGTCATTCAGTTCGGGTTGCCTGTGGCGCGGATCGAACTTCTGGATGCGATGGTAGTGAAGGCTGTAAATGGCTATTCCAAGCTGTCGTTGCCCGAAACGCCGATGCTGCTTTTAGAATTTCACGGATCCGACGCGGGTGTGGTCGAACAGGCTGAATCGTTTAGGGCCTTGGCCGAGGAAAACGGAGGGTCAGATTATCAGGCGACCACCACGATGGAGGAGCGCAACAAGCTGTGGCAAGCGCGTCATGATGCCTATTGGGCAATGCTGGCGCTGCGCCCCGGCTGCAAAGCAGTGGCGACCGATGTTTGTGTGCCAATCTCGCGCCTGGCTGATGCGGTAGGGGCGGCGAATGCCAAAGCGACCGAGCTTGGCCTGATTGCGCCGATTGTCGGCCATGCGGGGGATGGTAATTTCCATGCGTCCTTGTTGTTGGACATGGACGACGCAGACGAGGTGGCACGGGCCGAGGAATATGTCAGCTGGCTGAATGGTTTGGCTATTTCCATGGACGGTACTTGCACGGGCGAGCATGGCATAGGTCAGGGAAAGCGCCCTTATCTGGTGAAAGAACTTGGCGGCGCGGCGGAGGTTATGGGCATGATCAAACGTGCGTTGGATCCTGACAACATCATGAACCCCGGTAAGATATTTCCGGGTTGATCCAAAGGTCGCGCTAGCGCGCGGCATGATGTTTGCCCCTGCGTCCCGCAGTGGCGTTTTATGCCTCCGGCGCGGATTATGATCGATTTGGAAAGGGTTTCGGGGCCCGGTTTTTTGGGCCGCGTCGCATTTGGGCTGTCATGGGTCGGCTGGGCTGTGCGTTTTATGCTGGGGCTGTTAAATATCGGCGCAACCCTTAGTCCGGCGGAGCATTGGATTCATGAAAACACAAGTCAAAGCATTGGTTGTCGGCGGCGGTGCTGTTGGCACGTCGATCGCGTATCATCTGGCCCGTGCGGGGTGGGACGATGTTATGTTGTTGGAACGTGACGAACTGACCAGCGGGTCAACGTGGCACGCAGCGGGGTTGTTGCCGTATTTCAACATGTCTTATGCAACGACGCATATTCATGATTATTCGATCAAGTTTTATAAATCACTTGAGGAAGAGACCGGGTTAAACGCGGGCTTTGCTGTCGTGGGCAATTTACGGATGGCGCAGACCGATGAGCGCATGGACGAATATATGCTGTATGCCGCCACAGCAGAGACCTGCGGCGTGCCCTACGAGTGGCTGACCCCCGATCAGATCAAGGCGAAATGGCCGCTGATCCGCACCGAGGATTTGAAGGGCGCGATTTATCACCAGACAGATGGCTATATTAACCCCGCCGATGTGACCATGGCGATGGCCAAGGGCGCGCGCCAGCGGGGCGTTGTGATTGAACGTAAATGGCAGGCGGATGCGTTTCACTGGAATGGTGAAGCGTGGGAAGTGACCGTGACCAAGATGGTCGAGCGGGGGGGCAATCTTGTTCCGTCGGACGAGCAGGTTGTCATTACCGCTGAACATGTCGTGACCGCGTCAGGCAACCATGCGCAGCGCACAGCAAAGATGCTGGGCATCAAAATGCCCGCTATTCCGGTTGAACATCAGTTTATCGTCATGGATCAGGACCCGGCGCTCGTGGCGTTCCGCAAGGGCGAGGGCAATGTCGAGCATCCTGTAATTCGCGACGCCGATGCGCAGTCCTATGTCCGCGAAGAACGCGGTGGCTGGATCTTGGGCGTCTACGAGAAACACGCGCCTGCGCGGTTTGAATATGGTGTGCCCGATAGTTTTCGGGCCGATCTGTTCCAACTGGATCTGGACCGGATCGAAGATCAGTATATGGCGATGAATCACCGCATCCCCTCGGCCGAAAGCTGTGGCCTGAAGGATGACTTCAACGGGCCGATTTGTTATACGCCAGACGGCAATCCCCTGGTTGGCCCCGCACCCGGTTTGCGCAATATGTGGCTGGCCGAAGGGTTCTCGTTTGGGATCACGGCGGCTGGAGGCACCGGCTATTATCTGGCGCAATTGATGGTGAACGGAGAGGCCGAGATCGACATGGCGTCGCTTGACCCCAAGCGTTACGGCGACTGGATGACCACCGAATATGCCGCGCGAAAGAACGAAGAAGCATACGAGCATGTCTATATCCTGCACCACCCCGATGAGGAGCGGCCCGCTTGCCGTCCGCTGCGTACATCGCCAACCTATGACCGTCAGGCAGCACGGGGCGCACAGTTTGGCCATGTGAACGGTTGGGAACGCCCCAACTATTTTGCGCCGATGGGGTTCAGTGACCATGACAGCCGGTCCTTCCGGCGTGGTGGCTGGTGGCAATATGCCGTCGAAGAAGCCAAGGCGATCCGCGAGGGCGTGGGTCTGATTGATGCAACTGCGTTCACCAAGCATCTGGTCAAAGGGCCGGGCGCGACCGAATTTCTGAACTGGTTTACTTGCAACAAGTTGCCATCGGTGGGCCGCATCAACCTGACTTATGCACTGACCAGCCACGGGACGACCCGCACGGAATATACAATCGTGCGTTTGGCCGATGATGAATACTACCTTGTGTCCGCTGGTGCCTGGACGGCCTATGACAGCGACTATCTGCGCAAGGCAATTGCAGATAAGGCACCTGAGTTTGGGTATATCGAATGCCATGACGTGACCACGCAATGGGGTGTTTTCGCCATTGCCGGCCCGAAATCGCGCGATGTGCTGAAAAAGGTGATCAAAGACGCCGACCCGGAAACCGTGCTGAGCAATAAGCGGTTCCCGTGGCTGACCATGCGCAACATTGAACTGGGCATGGTGCCTGTGCGCGCCATTCGCGTCGCCTATACCGGGGAATTGGGCTGGGAATTGCACCACCCGATTGAAATGCAAAACCACCTGTTTGATCTGCTGGAAAAGGCGGGCGAAAAGCACGGGATGAAGCTGGTCGGCGCACGCGCGCAAAACTGGCTGCGTCAGGAGAAATCATATCGTGCATTCGGCACTGAATTGGGCCGTGACGCGACCCCGCTTGAGGCTGATCTTCCGCGGTTTGTGGACCTGTCCAAAGACTTCTACGGCAAAGATGCGATGCAGGAACATGGCATCCGCGCGCAGTGCGTAACGTTGTTGATCGACGGGCCGGATGACGCTGATCCGTGGGGCCGCGAGGTCTTGTACCATGGCGAAACGCGCGTCGGGCGTTTGACATCGGGCGGGTATTCCGTGGCTTTTGGGAAATCAATCGGCATGGGCTATGTTAAACCTGAGCAAGCGGCCGTCGGGACCAAGCTGAAGGTCAAGATGTTCGACCAGCTTTGGGACGCCGAAGTGGTCGAGGACAGCCCGTATGATCCGAAAAACGCGACGATCCGGATGGACGGCTAAGCGCATTTTTCTGGCACCGTCTCTGCTGGGGCTATTTACAATACTCGAGGCCGGCCGTGTTTAATACGCGGCCGGCCTCTTCCGTTTTGCGATGTCTAACGAACCTGCCGGCGGCCCAACCAATTGCCCCAACTGGCGGCACCGCCTGAATAAACGTTGATGTCCAGATCACCCGATGCACCAGGCACGCGGCCTGTGCTGGTGTATTGCCAGAACGTCCAACGCTCGTTCGGGTATTTCTCGGACGGATGCGCGGCGGTCGAACGTAGCCAGAATTCGACACCGCCCAGGCGGCCCATCTGGTTTTTTTCGTAGAAGTCGGGCGTGGTATAGATGATCGGTTGTTGGCCGTAATGTGCTTTGACGATCCGCAAAAAGGTTTTGGTATGCCGGCGCACGGTTTCCGCAGGGGGGCGCAGGGTACAAGTTGGCGAAAACGGGTTCCATTCCATATCCAACACGGGTGGCAACATGCCGGGCGTTTTGGGTACGTTCTGAATGAACCAGCGGGCCTGGACCTCGGGCGTGGTACAGAAATAGTAGAAATGATAGGCCCCCCGCGCCACGCCTGCGCGGCCTGCGCCCTGCCAGTGATCGGCAAACATAGGGTCCAATAAGTCGCCACCTTCAGTCGCTTTGATAAAGGCAAAGTTCACGCCGTTTTGGCGTGCCTCGCCCCAGCTAAGCGGGCTTTGAAAACGTGCGACGTCAATGCCATGTACAGCATAGCTTTGTGGCGTGCGCCGCGCCCAGTCATGGGGCTTGCGGTCACTGAAATTAGCAGATGTTACCGTACCAAGGGGAACCGAAACCTGCGGTGCCCCACAAGCCGCAAGAGCAAAGAGCGATAACACTGCAATGGCGCGAAGTGGAAACATTATCAGGGCTTTCTGGCTAAGGAGAAAAGGGTGATTGCGGGCAGAGCGATGCATGCGCTGGGCATTTTGCTTCCGGTCATTCTCGCAGCCTGTCCGGGCGCAACGCGGCGACAGTTTCAGGTGACAAGGTCGAGGCGCGGCCAAAGGTCAAATCTGCCACTAACTGAGAGGCCGCAGGGCTGGTTTGGAAACCGTATCCGCCCTGACCTGCGCACCAGATAAAGTCGGCTTGATCGGGATCGGGCCCCAATACGAGCGTCCGGTCGGGGGCAAAGCTGCGCAAACCCGCCCATGTCGAAATCGGTTTTGTTAGCGGAACGGCGACCATGTTCTGATACCTCTCCAACCCTTCGGCCAATACCATATCATCGGCCCATGCATCATGGGGTTCGACAGGGTCTTCGTCCGCAGGCGAGATGATCAGCGCGCCCGCATCGGGTTTGGCATACCATGTCTCGTTCACTCCGAAAAACATTGGCCAGCGTGCAGGATCATGGCCACCGGGGGCCGCGATCCGCGCCATTGACCGACGATGTGGAATGATGCCAAGCGGCAAAAGGCCCGCCATAACTGCAATTTGATCTGCCCAAGCACCTGCTGCATTGACGATCTTTTTGGCACGCAGTTTTTCGCCGCCTGTTTCAACCTCCCACCCCAAGGGGCCGTGGCTGATTGCGGTCACGGGTTTACCCATCCGGATCGTGCCACCGTTACTGCGCAATGTCTTGGCAAAATCCTGCATCAGCCGGTCGGTATCTATGTCATGCGCATCAGCATGGTAGCCCGCAAACGCGATCCTTTCCGGATCAAGCACCGGAACCATTCCCAGTGCCTCGGACGGGGTAATCCGGCTCAGGCCCATCGATTGCAGATCGGCGTCAAGGGCGGCTTCCTCGTGGATGTCGGCGACAATCATCAAACCGCGCTGCGTAAGATACCCGCCATTTGCGTCATTTAGATAGCCGACACTAGCACGGTTCAATGCTTGCACGGATGGGGCCCCGTAGTTCTGTTCGATCAACGCAGCAGAGCGTCCAGAGGCGTGATAGCCAAGCGCGGTTTCCCCCTCGATCAGCGTCACATCTGCATCTGCCGACAAGCGTGCCGCAGCAGAAATGCCTGCAATGCCGCCGCCAATAACAATGATATCTGTCATGTTTGTTCTTCAATCCGGTCGGTTGCAGGCGGCGGGGTCGGCGAAAGGGCTGTGATCTTGGCACGAACTTCATCGGGCATGATATAACTCATAGCCCCCAATGACGGTGCCAATTGATCAGCCGATCTGGCAGAGATAATTGGTGACGGCCCAGTTGCATGGGCGGCAACCCAAGCCACTGCCAGAGTAGCAGGGTGCACGCCCATGTCAGCGGCCAGATTAGCCAACCCTGAAGCAGTTTGATGCATCCCGTCGGGGGCATAGCGCGCGGCATAACGGTCGTCTTGGGTCAGACGACCGACCTCGCCCTTGGCGTATTTACCGGTCAGCAATCCGCCACCAAGGGGGGAGTAGGGGGCAACAAGGACGCCTAGATCATCCGCCATAGGCAGAATTTCAACTTCGGCCTGCCGTTTTACCAAATTATACATCGGTTGGACTACGGCGATGTCCAGATCAAATTTACCTGCAATTCCAGCTGCTTTGACGACCTGCCATGCGGCGAAATTTGACAGGCCAATGTGGCGGATGTGGCCCGCGGTCTTCATCTCGGCGAAGGTTTGGAATGTTTCGTGCATGTCAGTGTCGGGGTCAAACCGGTGCAGGTACAAGACATCAAGCGTGTCTAGCTTCATCCGGCTGCGCGACGTTTCACATGACTGCAGCAGATTGGCACGGCCTGATCCTCCGTCATAGGCCGCCTTGGTCGCGATGATCAGGTCTTCGCGGCGATCCCCCAGAAAACTGCCCAGCAGTGTTTCCGACGCCCCGTCGGTATAGACATGGGCCGTGTCGAAATGGGTGATCCCCGCGTAAAGACAGGCGTCAAACATGGCACGCGAGGCATCGGCGTCTGCGCGCCCGCCAAATTGCATTGTACCAAAAGCAAGGCGGCTGGCGGGGGTACCATTGGGGCTGGTCAGGGTGTGTTTCATCCCCAAACCGTGCCACGGCACACCCCCCTTCGCAACGTCGATCTTAGTCGTTCATCGCGCCCTTTTCTGTCGCGCGCTGATAGGCGGGGCGGGCGTGTATCATCTCGACAAAGCCAGCGAGCGCAGGATAGCGCGCCTTAGCATCGTCGCTTCGCATCGCGATTTCTGCCGGAAAGCTTAGCATAATATCTGCCGCCGACAGGCTATCTTGGACGAAATGGCCGGACGGGCGGACAAGGCTGTTCATATAGCTAAAGTGACTGTTCAGTTCGTCTTTGATGCGGGGGTGCAAAGGGGCACCCGCATCGCCCAACCGGCTGACGTAAAGGTTAAGCAAAATCGGTGTCATCGCGGAGCCTTCGGCGAAATGCATCATCTCAAGATGCTGCAAATACGCGAGGGTATCTTGGTCCGGGATCATCTCGGGGGCAAAGCGGGCGCACAAAGTTTCGGTTATTGCCGCGCTTTCCGCAACCAACACATCATCGATTTCCAGTAACGGTGATTTCCCCAAAGGGTGCACCAACTTTAGCTCGGGCGGGGCGAGGTTGGTTTTCGCGTCGCGCTTGTAAGGCACGATCGTATATGGCTGCTCAAGTTCCTCGAGTAACCATAGAATTCGGTGAGAGCGGGACCTGTCAAGGTGATGGATTTTTATCATGGATCTGAGGATAGCGGTTTGATGCGCAATGGATAGTGAAATGATGCACTCCCGTCGCGCGATCGCCCGACAGGCGGAATCTTTTATGGTCAACTATGACTCAGATCAATGTCTGGGGTGGATCAACCGTGGATACATGCTGAAAACGGGATGTGTTAATGGATGTGACGTCAATCTTGGAAGCCCTAGGCGAGCCCGCAATTGCGGCCTTGGCCGGTATGATTACAGGTATCATCTTCGGCCTGTCAGCCGAGCAAAGCCGTTTCTGTCTACGCGCTGCTGCAGTCGAGGTGGCGCGCGCAACCCTTGGGCCGCGCATGGCGGTATGGCTTTTGACCTTTTCAACCGGGCTGCTCTGGACGCAGGTGATGAACGCCGCCGGTGTCATTGATCTGGGAACCAGCCGCTGGCTTGCTTCTCCCGGAACGATATCGGGGGCAATTTTTGGGGGCGTAATCTTTGGCGTCGGTATGATCCTTGCGCGGGGGTGTCCGGGGCGATTGCTGGTTTTGGGTGCAACCGGCAACCTGCGTGCAATTCTTTCTGGTCTTGTCTTTGCCGTCGTCGCGCAAATGAGCTTGAGCGGCGCGTTGTCCCCCCTTCGAGAGTGGATATCCGGCGCGTGGATCACCCAAGGACCGAACCCGAATATCCTGTGGGACTTGCACCTGCCAAACGGCAGCGGCATTGCAATCGGCATCGGTTTCGCAGCTTTGGCACTTGTTATCGCATTTCGAAATCGGGTGTCGTGGGTTACGCTTTTGTTCGGCTGCGGGGTTGGTTTTTCGGTCGCGGTGGGGTGGTACCTGACCTTTACGCTGTCGCAAATCAGCTTTGATCCCGTCCCCGTTGGCAGTTTGACATTTTCTGGGCCGTCAGC
>JAPKCR010000619.1 GCA_026421135.1 Sulfitobacter sp.
GCCTCTGTTGGGCACGCCACTGCTGTGGGGGCTCTTGCCCTTTGTTATGGCAGCTGTGGGGGGAATGTATTTCGCCCTGCAAGGCAATCACAAAGCTCGTCAGATCGAGGAAGTGTTCACCGTCAGCGACGATACCGTGCACCTGACCCACACCACGCCTAAAGGCGACGTTAAGGAATGGGATTGCAATCGATATTGGACGGTCGTCACGAAATACGAAAAAGACGGCCCCGTGCCCCACTACGTCACCCTGCGCGGCAAGGGCCGCGAGGTCGAGATTGGCAAGTTCCTAAGCGAGGACGAGCGGATCGCGCTGTTTGACGAATTGAACCGCTCGCTGCTGCGCGGGGCTTAGCTTAGCCGGTCTTTGACTTTGGGACCGACAGCACCGAAATCCATCTGACCGGCGTATTTGCCCTTGAGCAAACCAATCACCTTGCCCATGTCGCGGATCGATGTTGCACCGACTTCGGCGATAGCATCATCCACGGCCTTGGCGCTTTCTTGCTCGGTCAATTGACGCGGCAGGAATTCTTCGATGATCTGGATTTCTTCGCGCTCGCGGTCGGCAAGGTCCAAGCGACCGCCTTCCTCGTAGGCGCGCACTGATTCCATACGTTGCTTGGACATCTTGCCCAAGATCGCCAGAACCTCCGGATCGCCGACGCCATCGTCCCCACCATCTGCACGCGCAGCGATGTCTTTGTCTTTGATGGCCGCGTTGATCAGACGAAGCGTAGACAGCCGGTCTGCGGCCTTGTCTTTCATCGCCTGTTTCATCGCGTCTGTGATGCGTGTGCGCAGTTCCATTGCTATCGTCCTTCGACCAATGCGGTGTTAGCCGCCCAACATAGACACTTCCCCTAAAACAGGCAATGCCCCAATTTAATGATAATGCCTTGTTAATAAACGATTTTTCATTTTTCGCTCGGTCTTGACCCTGCCAGCACCCGGCTTTAGATTGCACCCGTTTAGCCCCACCAATCTGCCCTTGGAGGCCCCTTCAATGACTGCGCCAGTATCCAACCGCCCGACCGCCTGCCTTGCACTTGCGGACGGATCGATCTTTTACGGCATGGGCTTTGGGGCGACAGGGCAAACCGTGGCCGAGCTGTGTTTCAATACTTCCATGACCGGTTATCAGGAAATCATGACTGATCCGTCCTATGCCGGCCAGATCGTCACCTTTACCTTCCCCCATATTGGCAATACCGGCACCACACCCGAGGATGACGAAACCGGCGATCCTGTGGCGGCTGGCATGGTCGTCAAATGGATGCCGACCGACCCCAGCAGCTGGCGTTCGGTTCAGCCCCTGTCAGAATGGTTGTCGGCACGTGGTCGCATCGCCATTGGCGGCATTGATACCCGCCGCTTAACCCGCGCCATTCGTCAGCAGGGGGCACCACATGCTGCCCTTGCCCATGATCCCGATGGCAATTTTGACGTTGAAGCACTGGTTGCAGCGGCCCGTGGGTTTGCGGGCCTGACTGGTGCCGATCTGGCAAAAGACGTTACCTGCGCGCAATCGTACCGTTGGAACGAAATGCGGTGGGCGTGGCCCGATGGCTATGCCCCGCAGACCGATGCAAAATACAAAGTTGTTGCCGTCGACTATGGTGCGAAACGTAATATTCTGCGCTGCCTTGCCTCGGCTGGATGCGATGTGACTGTGCTGCCAGCATCCGCCACGTTTGACGACGTGATGTCGCATAACCCAGATGGGGTTTTCTTGTCGAATGGACCGGGCGATCCAGCGGCAACTGGCGTCTATGCAGTGCCCATGATCAAAGATATTATCGGCAAAACCGAACTTCCTGTATTCGGTATTTGTCTTGGACATCAGATGCTTGCGTTGGCCCTCGGTGGCAAGACAGTCAAGATGAGCCACGGCCACCACGGAGCAAACCACCCCGTGAAAGAGATTGAAACAGGTAAAGTCGAGATCACGTCAATGAACCACGGGTTCGCGGTTGATGCGCAAACTCTGCCCAATGGCGTCGTTGAAACGCATCGGTCGCTTTTTGACGGATCAAACTGTGGTATCCGCATGGAAGGCCGCCCCGTTTGGTCTGTCCAACACCACCCCGAGGCAAGCCCAGGCCCGCAAGACAGCTTCTATCTGTTTGAACGGTTCGCCGCTGCAATGGCCGAACGCGAAGCTCAGGCCGTCTAGTTTACTGCCTGTTAACACCTGATTAAGGCAATCCGTTGCACCCTGTTCCCACCTACGTAAGGGGGGATTCGCAGGGTGAGCGATCTACGTCTGCACTTCACAACGCCCGAACCTGCGGCACCTGTCCAGGAACACCTGCCCTTGGGTCGGATATTGGTCAATTCGGGCGCGATTGATCAGGCTGACCTTGTTCGCGCACTGCAAGACCAGCAAAAACTTGATGTGCCTCTGGGGGAATGCCTGATTGCCAG
>JAPKCR010000620.1 GCA_026421135.1 Sulfitobacter sp.
CCTAGGATGCAAGTATGCTTTTTTGTTCTGAATTTTCCCTAAAGTGTATCAAGTAAACGACCGTTAACTTGATACACTTTAGCGATTGCGGACATCAGCTGCATTGCAGAAAACCCGTAAAGAGGGCTCCAAGCCGCCGTTAGATCGATTGTAGCATTCTTGGAATTGACCTCTCACTGAAAGGCGGCTTTCGCTGAATCGCTATTTAGACCGAGCACCTGCCACGAATGTCCGCTTCCCGCCCTTAGGTCGAAAGACACGAACGGCCCTTCTTGATCGATAGACAAAAGACTTAGCAGCCTCCAATTTGGTGGAGATCAATTTCAGAACTCGACGTCAGGACATACGTACCAAGCCCCCTCCCATTACGACCAGCACCGATGCAACGCGAGGCAGTGCCATCGTTTCTGTCCCGCATCGCAGCAATAAATGGTGTGGGCTGCACAGACTTTGCATTGGACATGGGTTTCTCGCTCCAGAGAATAGTTCATCTTGATGAAACCGCTTTAAGACAGCTCGCAATTTGTGGTGCCTTGAACCCGGATCAACTGGCGGAGCTCATTTCATGGACAGGACGTCAGATCGGAGATGTCCGGACTGATTTTCGCGGCGAGGTTTTTGTGACACGCGCGATCGTGAGCCCCGTTGTTCGAGGGTGCCCCATCTGCCTTCGTGAGGATGCTCAGAACGATACTGATAGACCGTTGTCAAATATGGTTATGCGAGGGCACTGGCAGCTACGAGAAATAAGCGTCTGCCTTGTCCACAGCCATCTTCTGGTCCCATTGTGGGAAAAGCCCAACCGAACAGCTCGGTATGATTATTCAGAACGGTTCCCTGAGGTCCTTCCAAAACTCATGAACGGCGACTTTGACCAACCAGCGGTCGTGCCATCACCTTATGATCATTGGATCGATGATCGCTTGGCGACAGGCCAAGATGAGACTTGGCTTGCCCAACACTCATTGTACGCAGCGACAACATTATGTCGGTTGCTGGGTACAGAATTGTTACGGTTGGAGCCGGCCACTTCGCTGGACGCCATTACTCAACGACGATCGGCACAGGCCAAAGGTTTCAATGTTGCCCGGCAAGGTGAGGTGGCAATACGCGATGCATTGGATGCGCTTGCCGCCTTTGCAGATGGTGCTCAGGATGGCCCCAAGAAGGCTTTCGGCGGATTGTATTCCAATTTGAGCAAAGACTATTTGGACGAAGAAGCCTTTGCACCTTTTCGAGATTTACTCAGGGATTGTATCCTTGATGTCTGGCCCGTCGCGGCCGGCGAGGATCTCCTCGGCGTCACCCAACCCGTGCGAACGTTGCATTCCATCAGTTCTGCTGCGACGGAAACGGGGATTGGCACGTTTCTTCTCGACCAATTCTTGGTCGCAGCCGGTGCATTTGATGAAGACGAAACAAGGCCTGTTGCCCGCAAAACATTCGATGCGGCCAGGTACGCATCTTTGCTTTTTGAAATCCCTTCACTTGTTGGCCCGATTGAAATGGAATTTGCCATGGGAGCAACTCGCTCCCAGTTCGCATCTCTGGAGGCTGATGGGGTTTTGGTTCCACGCATCGATGTTCCAACGATCAAATCGCCGTGGCGTGTTTCCGATGGGTTGGCGTTGGTCGCGGAGCTAAAGGAAATGTCAGTCCCGGTTGATCCGACAGATAAGCACTGGGAAAGCATTCAACGCGCGAAGAGCCGTTCGTCGATCAACGTCGGCACCATTATTGCTGCTGTCCGCGACGGAAGACTCAAGTTGGGGCGGCGCATGGATGTCATGGGATATGCGGGCTTCTGCGTCTTGAAAGCGGAAATCAATGAGATTGCCGTAAAAGTCCGCCCAGCTCCCAATCATGCATATATGACCGCAGCCGCATTTGATCGCAGCATCGGGAAACGCGGGGAGGGCCTGTTCGAAAGGCTGTCCGCCGCAGGGCACACACCTTCAACACGTATGCCGCATCCCAAATGGGGAGGAGAGCGGACCTATGTGTCTCAAGCTGATCAAGAGGCATTCCACGCGCGATTCATGACCCTCTCAACGATGGCAAAGGAAACAGGTAAAGACCGCCGAACGTTACTTGCGAAACTTGGTGCAGCTGGAAACACGAATTTTGTTGAAAATGGCGAAGGTTATGACGCGTTGTACCTGCGGAGCGAAGTTGAAGGCATCTTGGTTAAGACCTGAAGAACCAACTTTGCTGAGAGGCAACCGTTTCGGAACAGTGGGCGGCAGCGAACAGTGTGCGCATTTGCACGCATGCGCACGAAACCTCCGGGAAGCTCAGTAAATACAAACATATTGACAGGGGGTGTGCATGAAAACGCTTTTTCGTGCACGCTTATGCCCCATTGGCACACTATCAGAGAGTGGCGGTCCCTGAAGGACTCGAACCCTCAACCTGCCCATTAGAAG
>JAPKCR010000621.1 GCA_026421135.1 Sulfitobacter sp.
TCACCAGCTTGCAGGTCATCCTCGACCAGTTGCCAGAACGCTTTCGATGTTGCGATTGGATCGGTCATCATAAAGGGCAGTTCAAACACTTCGGTCTTAGGGTAACGCCCCGGGGTATAGCCAACTACGGTCATCGCCATATCAACGACACCGTCAATCGCTTGATCCATCAACTCGGGCGGGCGGCCACCAAGGGACATGCCATCGAAATGTTCTATTTTCAGGCTGCCGTTCGATGCGGCCTCTACTCGTTCGGCCCACGGCTTGAGGATATGTTTTGGCACAGTCGCCACAGGCGGCAAAAATTGGTGCAAGCGCAGTGTTGTAGTTTCGGCCGACGCAGTTGTCCCTGCAAACATGCCGCTTGCGAAAACACCCGCCGCCACGGTTTTAATCAAAGAACGTCTATCCATCGTTTCCTCCCAGAGTTGATGATGCAGCTTTGCACTGCTTATAAAATGCTACAAGTTGCGTAGCGCCTTGGTCATTTACTAGCGAAATTTTGGTGCGCGCTTTTCCAGAAAAGCACGCAGTCCTTCGTCTGCATCGGGACCCGACTGCGAGACAGCCGCACTTAGACTCTCAACATACAGCCCGTCAGACTTTGACATATCGTCGATCCGGCTGATTGAGTTGATCATCATGTAGTTCGACATTGGCGCATTACGCGCAATCTTGCCCGCCAGATCCATCGCCATCGCCAACGATTCCCCTTCGCCTACTGCATAATGTGCCAGCCCCAGTTGTACGCCTTCCTCGGAATTAAACTTGCGCCCTGTCAGCATCATTTCTGTCATCCGGTCCGCGCCAAGGATACGGCCCACACGGACGGTTGCCCCGCCACCAACGAAAATACCGCGGCGTCCTTCGGGCAATTGGAAAATCGTAGACGGCTCGGCAATCCGCACGTGGGTCGACGTGGCAAGTTCAAGCCCGCCGCCAATCGCAGCGCCGAAAATGGCAGACACCACAGGCAAGCCGCCAAACTGGATCATATCCATCACGCCATGCCAGCTGCGCGAATGGTAGAGCGTTTCCTCGGTCGAGCGTTTGACATGTTCGCTCAGATCCAACCCTGAACAGTAGTGCCCGGCGGTTCCCGTCAATACGACTGCGCGGGCTTCCACGGGCGGGTCCATAAAAAATGCCTTGAGCGCGCCTAGCAAATTGTCATTCATCGCATTGCGTTTGTCAGGGCGCGTCATAGTCAGAACCGCGATGTTCCCCTGCAGGTCAACATCCAGAACATCGGGATTGGCAACGGCTTGGGTCATGAAGACATCATCCTTGAGGGTGCGATTTAGGTGAATAGAACAATTGTTCTATTGAATAGCAATATATTTTGTTTCAAAGTTGAACAGCATCTATTTATGAGAGGGGCCGCAATGATCGACTATAATAAAATCCGCGCCATTGATTTTCACACCCATGCGGAAGAACCCTGCGGCTGCCATTCTGATGATGGATATGACGATCTCCAATCGACCATGGCCAGCTATTTCGGTGCCCCTTGGAAACACCCGCCTACGGTACAAGAGACAGCAGCGCACTACCGCGAACAGAACATCGCGGCCGTGATCTTTCCTGTCGATGCAGAGCGTGAAACCGGATACCGCCGCTATAAGAACGAAGAAGTCGCCGCCATCGCTGCTGAGAACGATGATGTGTTGATCCCCTTTGCGTCGATCGACCCTTGGAAGGGCAAAATGGGCGTGCGCGAAGCGCGACGATTGATCAAAGACTTTGGCATCAAAGGGTTCAAATTCCACCCGACGATGCAGGGCTTTTTCCCCAATGACCGCATCGCCTATCCGCTATACGAAGCCATTGCCGAAGAAGGCGGCATTGCGCTGTTCCACACAGGCCAGACAGGCGTCGGATCGGGCATGCGCGGCGGCAACGGCATGCGGCTGAAATATTCGAATCCTATGCATCTGGATGATGTCGCCGTTGATTTCCCGGACCTGAAAATCATCCTCGCGCATCCCAGCTTTCCTTGGCAGGAGGAAGCGCTTTCGGTCGCGCAGCACAAGCCCAACGTCTACATCGATATGTCGGGCTGGTCGCCGAAATACTTCCCCGACATCTTAGTGCGCTATGCCAATTCGATCCTAAAGAAAAAGATGCTGTTCGGGTCGGATTGGCCGATGATCGCGCCCGAACGCTGGTTGGCTGACTTCGAAAAAATCGCGATAAAAGATGAAGTCCGCCCCTTGATCCTTAAGGAAAACGCGATGCGGCTATTGGGGGCAAGCTAGGGGCGCTTAGGCCCCTACCGTTCCTGTCACCAATTCAGGCAAACGTGTGGCCGGCGGCGTATTGCGGCTCCGCAGACTGCGCACCACGCCATCAATCACCGTCATCCCGACACCCGGCAGGTTACCTAATTGCACCGATTCCAGCAGGTTCTTGCCCGGTGCGTGCTG
>JAPKCR010000622.1 GCA_026421135.1 Sulfitobacter sp.
GAGGACTGCCCGAACAGGTCTTCGAACGTATCCAGCCCCGGACCATCGTTCAAATCCCCTAGCACCATCACGGCATCGCCGGCCGCAAGCAGTTCATCAATTCGCCTGCGCAGCCATATCGCCTGTGCCAATTGTTTGCGGCGATTGGCGATACCCAACCGCAAGACATCCGCTGGCGTCTTCGCCCCGTGCGGCGCTTTCGATTTCAGATGGGCACCGATCATCTGGAACGCAAACCCCGAATGGGTCCGAGCGGTCAACTCAAGAGGAGGCTTTGAGAAAACAACCGCGTCCTCACTCGCATCTATATCCAGATCGATCCGCAATACGCCGTCGAATTGAGGGGCACCGGTTGCCCCCTCAGGCCCCGTCGCTTTACCGCCGGGTGTATGGCTGACCTTCAGCTTGTCAGGATCATACAGCAGGGCAATTTCCTGCTGCGTATCGTTCGAGAACCCCATGACCGCATGGGACGTGCGCAGATCGAAATGCGCGGCAAAGTTATGCAATGCCGCCAACGTCTCGTGACTGCGGCTGTTATCGGGGGCTTCGATCACCATCACAGCGTCCGCGTCCAGCGCCTGAAAAACCCGGCCCAAAGCTTGGGTCTGCTGGGCACGGGTCACATTATGCCGCGCAGACCAAGCGCCATCATTAAACAGCTGGTTGTCTTCGTCAAAAAGTCCGGTGAACCATTCAACGTTATAAGTCGCAATGCGCATCAACGCGCCTTGCTCGACCATGTTTTCCACGCCCGATTGATGTCGATCAGCCGCTTTTCAGCCATTGAGATTGCCTCAGGTGGCAGGCCTCTTGCGACCAATGCATCAGGGTGATTGTCACGGACCAATTGTCGCCATGCGGCTTTGGCCTCCGCCATTGATGCGTTGGGTGCTATGCCCAAAACCGTGTGCGGCAGCGGCGACGTATCGGGCACAAACCGCGCACGCAAAGATGCGAAATCACTGTCGTCCATGGCAAAAATCTGGGCAACTCGGGTCAGAAACGCATCTTCGTTCGGGTGATACATGCCGTCAGCCATTGCGATATGGAACAACCCCTCAATCAGATCACGTAACATTTCGGGCTGGTCCGCAAACATGTGTGCAATGCGGATTGCATAGTCCTCAAAGCCTGTCACATCCTGACGGGCCAAATTAAACACCCGTGCAGCACCTTGCTGATCGGCCTCAGCTATCTGGAAAACTTCGCGAAACGCTGTCACTTCATCGCGGGTGACTTGTCCATCAGCCTTGGCCATCTTTGCGCCTAGCGCGATTACCGCAATGGTAAACGCAACTGACCGCTCTGGCGGGCTGCGCAGACGGTCGAATACGGTAGCAAGCCCCTCACCGGCAGTGAGCGCTGACAAAGCTTCGGTTATGCGTGACCAAATCGACATGGTGCCACCATACTGCGCCGCAGCGCAGAAGTCAGGGGCTGCTCAACTTTTTCTGCATCAAAATCAAATCCAGCCATTGCCCATCTTTGTGAGCGATTTCAGGCATTCGACCAACATGCTGAAACCCCAACGCCTGATGAAAGGCCACGCCGCCGTCGTTGGCGGCACTGATGCCTGCGACCATGATATGCCGACCCTGTTCGGCGGCAGACGCCAACGCCTTGTCCATAAGGGCACGCCCTGCACCCTGCCCACGCGCGCCCTCGCCCAACACGATGCTGTGCTCAACACTCGTGCGGTATCCGGGACCTGTCCGGAACTGAGCATAGGTGACAAAGCCTGCAATTCGGTCGGTCTGCGCAACCCAAAATGCGCCGGGCCTGTCAGAAATCATTGCAGAAACCCCGGCATCGGTTTTTTCTTCAGTAGTGAATGTAAACAAGGTGTTGCGGATCATATCGTTCCAGATTACGACGATCTCGGGCGTGTCTTGCAAGGTAGCCGCGCGAATGATCATCGTAAGGTGGCCTTGGCACCGGCGACCTTGAATTCGGCCTGCAGACAGGCATTGCCCTTAATGAATGAAACCCTCTCATCCTTGAGAAATGGCGCAAGAAGCGTCGCCAGATTAGCGGCGTCGGGATGAGACACTTTCAGAGAGGTCAACCGGCAGCCGGTTTGCAAAAGACGCTGCGCCGGATGCGCATCGCCTTGCCATTCGATCAACGCCGGCGCACAGTTATCAAAGGGCAGAACGCCCGATTCCGGCACCGCCATGCGCCACCGCAAGTCGCCACGCTGCAATTGAACGGGCGTGCCGAACCCATCAGGAAGCGCCTTCAAAGCGGCGTCCAGATTATCACATCGACAGATCCAATTAGTCAGCCGCGCGGGCCCACTGAACCGGTCCAAGTCGAACCATCGTGCGCGGTCGGGAACGGGCGCATCTGGGTTTCTGGCAATTGCCTCAAGGTACAGACCGTCTTCCAACCCCAGCAATGTGTTATGTGTATGGAAAACC
>JAPKCR010000623.1 GCA_026421135.1 Sulfitobacter sp.
CGTCTTCCTCGGTGAAATCATACCAAGGATAGCCGGTCACAACCCAGCCCTCTGGCGCTTCGTCGGCCAAGGGTTCCAGATACTCAGGCTCGCCCGAAAGCAGGCCATAAACCGTACGCCCGTCAAACAGTCCGCGTGTCGTGCCCTCGCGCACGAATTTGGCCAAATCGGGGCCGAAGGTCACGTTATAGATCGCATCGGGCTTGGAACGTTCAAGCGCTTGCACCTCGGCACCTGCGTCGATCTTGAACAAGGCAGGCCATTGTTCACCGACAAATTCGACACCGGGCTTCAGTTTGGTCAAAACTTCCTTAAATGCAGCAACGGCATCTTTGCCGTAAGCATAGTTGGGCGCGATTGTTGCGTATTTCATCGCGTCGGTCTTGGCTGCCTGTTCGGCCAGCATCGCAGCCTGCATATAGGTCGAGGTCCGCAAACGGAACGTCCACGGATTGCCCTGCGACCATGTCAGCGCATCAGCCAACGGTTCAGCGGCCAGATAAACCCACTGCTTTTCTGCAGCTACGGATGAAATGGCAAGGCCAACGTTCGACAAGATAGTGCCGGTTAGCATCACAGTACCTTCGCTGGTCATCAGCTCCTCAGCGATCTTAATTGCTTCGCCAGGGTCGCCTTGGTCATCGCGGAACACGAATTCTAGGGGGCGCCCCAGCACACCACCAGCTGCGTTGATCTCTTCTAATCGCAGCTCGATACCTTGCTTATAAGGCTCTGCAAAAGCTGCCATGCGTTTATAGTGGTTAATTTCGCCGACCTTGATCGGCTCACCCGATTGGGCAAAGGCAGCAAGGCCTATCATGCTTAGGGCGGCGGCCCCGGAAAGTGTTTTCAGGAATGTGTTTATGTTCATTTGGTGTCCTCTCTGTTGTGGTGGTGCCGTCTTGCGCAGCATTATTTTTGGTTAGTCGTGTTGGACAAAAACCGGCGAAACGGGGTCGCCCAGATCATCGGTGGCTTCGGCCTCTATCCGGTCACGAATGCGTTTTCTGTAGACATTCGGACCTTTGTCGATGGCAATGCGGATCGGTTTACGCTTTTGCGGGCGCTGTTCCTCTTCGTGCACGGCTTCTAAAATTTCTTTGTCTTCGGCGAAGGCAATCCGGAACATCGCATCCATCTGATCGGACGCGGCTTTATCGCCAAGGGCTGTGTTGCGCAGATGCATCCAGTGGTCGATCGTATAATCCTCGGTCACAGGCGTGACGAAATGCAGCGCAAAAATGCGCACGCCTTTGTCGCGTTCTTCTTCGGGAAGTTCAAGCGCAGCATCGGCAGAGCCAAAATCAATCACAGCGGTTGATGGCATGTGAAGATAGTAATAATGCCAACGGTCGACATTGCCGTTGAAGCCGCCAAACTTTTTAAAGAACCCGATGGGTTCAGCGTCTCTGATCCAACGCCACGCCACAATAACTTCGTCAGCGGTTTTCACATGTACCGGTACGTTTTCTGACGCAGCATTGCCTAAGGTTGTTGGGTGGACAAAGCTGACATGTGCAGGGTCAACCAGATTTTCGGCGACATTAAGATAGTTGGCTTTGATATGCAGCTTGTCGCCGTGGTGCAGATGCCAGCCATCTTGTGATAGTTCCGGCATGTCAAAAGCCAAAGCAGGGTTTGCCTTATCTGCGTCGCCCATCCAGACGAATACGATTCCGTGACGCTCTAACACAGGGAAACTGTCGACATAGGCGCTAGCGGGTAAGTTCGATTGGCCGGGCACGCGCACACATTTTCCGCCAGCGTCAAAGGTCATCCCGTGATAGCCGCACTGAATGGTGTCGCCGATGCGTTTACCCTTAGAGAGCGGCAGCAGACGATGCGGGCAGCGGTCTTCCAAAGCGGCAAGCTTTCCATCACTGCAACGGAACATCACAAGGTTTTGCGCAAGCATGGTAAGCGGAATGAGGTCGTGATCAAAATCAGCCGACCATCCTGCGACATACCAAGCATTTCTGACAAAGGACACGGGCGACTCCTTGTGTTAACTGCCTTCATGAAGGACCAAAAACTTGTTAGCTGTCAAACAATATTTCTGATCCGTTCTGATGTGGACCCCAGATAAAATCCATGGAATGATAATGCACAAGAAATATGCGATTGCAGCAAAATACTGGACGATACATTGACCGAAGCGGCGGATTTTCCAACACAGACGGCACCATACCAACTAGAAGCTCAGGTGGGTTTCAAGCTGCGTCTGGCGAACCAGCGGCACCTTGAAATCTTTAATCGCCTGATGCCGGATATCACGCCGACACAGTTCGCGGTGTTGGCCAAGCTGCGGAATGAGGTCAAGATCAGCCAGAACCAATTGGGCCGTCTGGTTGGAATGGATGCGGCGACAACCAAGGGTGTGGTTGACCGTCTGCGCAAAAAGGGGCTGCTTTGTACCAGCCCCT
>JAPKCR010000624.1 GCA_026421135.1 Sulfitobacter sp.
CGAGCAGATTGTCGCACATCAGCAGATAGTTGCAGTCTAACTCCATTGCCGCGCCACGGTTCATGCCCCAAGCGGGGTCATCATAATTGTCGATCTCAAAAATATCCGTAGGGTCAGCTAGTGCGGGGTTCCCCATCCAAATCCACACCAACCCGTACTTCTCGTGCAGTGGATAGGCGTGGACTTTGGCGTTGGATGGAACACCGCCAGACCCGGGTGCCCAGACACACTGACCAACGCAGTTGAATGTCAGGCCGTGATAGCCACACTCGACAGTATCCCCTTTGATGCGACCCTTGGACAACGGCAGTTTGCGGTGGGGGCATGCGTCTTCGAGTGCAACCAACTCCCCGGCCTCGGAGCGGAAGACGCAAATCTTTTCACCAAGGACAATGATTTGCTGCAGGGCGCGCGTGATCTCGTGATCCCACGCGGCGACATACCAAGCGTTCTTTAAAAACATATGCGTCTTCCTTTTGTTTAGCGGCCCAAAATGCCGGGCAAGTTCAAGCCATTTTCGCGTGCGCAGTCGAGGGCATCTTCATATCCCGCATCAGCGTGACGCATCACGCCTGTGGCAGGATCATTCCACAAAACGTTCTTGATCCGACGGTCTGCATCCTCTGTGCCGTCACAACAAATGACCATGCCCGAGTGCTGGGAAAAGCCCATTCCGACACCACCACCGTGATGCAGAGATACCCAAGTGGCACCGCCAGCAACGTTCAGCATCGCGTTCAGCAAAGGCCAGTCCGACACAGCATCAGAGCCGTCTTTCATCGCTTCGGTTTCACGGTTAGGGGAGGCGACAGAGCCACTGTCTAGATGGTCACGCCCGATCACGACAGGGGCTGAAAGCTCGCCCGTGCGGACCATTTCGTTGAACGCCAGGCCAAGTTTGTCGCGCAGTCCCAAACCAACCCAACAGATGCGGGCAGGCAAGCCTTGGAATGCGATGCGTTCGCGCGCCATGTCCAGCCAGTTGTGCAGATGCGGGTCGTCGATTAACTCTTTAACCTTGGCGTCTGTCTTGTAGATGTCTTCGGGGTCGCCAGAAAGCGCACACCAGCGGAACGGCCCGATGCCGCGACAAAACAGTGGACGGATATAGGCGGGCACAAATCCGGGGAAGGCAAAGGCATTCTCAAGCCCTTCTTCCAGCGCGACTTGGCGGATGTTGTTGCCGTAATCCAGTGTTGGCACGCCAGCGTTCCAGAAATCGACCATCGCTTTGACGTGAATTTTCATCGAGGCGCGGGCGGCTACTTCGACGGCCTTAGGATCACTTTCTTGCATCTCGCGCCATTCCGCCACGCTCCAACCTTGCGGCAGATATCCGTGGATCGGATCATGGGCAGATGTTTGGTCTGTGACCATGTCGGGCTTCACGCCGCGTTTGAACAGTTCGGGGAACACATCGGCGGCGTTGCCGATCAGGGCGACTGATTTTGCTTCACCCGCAGCGGTCCATTTATCGATCATGGCGAGGGCTTCGTCGAGATCATGCGTTTTCTCGTCAACATAGCGCGTGCGCAGCCGGAAATCGGCGCGGGTTTCGTCGCATTCTACGGCCAAACAGCAGGCCCCAGCCATCACAGCGGCAAGCGGTTGTGCACCACCCATCCCACCAAGACCGCCAGTTAAAATCCAGCGGCCCTTAAGGCTGCCATCATAGTGCTGACGCCCTGCCTCCATGAAGGTCTCGTACGTGCCCTGCACAATGCCTTGGGTGCCGATATAAATCCACGACCCAGCCGTCATCTGGCCGTACATCGCGAGGCCCTTTTTATCGAGTTCGTTGAAGTGGTCCCACGTCGCCCAATGCGGTACGAGATTGGAGTTAGCGATCAGTACACGCGGCGCGTCCTTGTGGGTGTTAAATACGCCAACCGGTTTGCCCGACTGCACCAAAAGCGTCTGTGTTTCTTCCAATTCCTTAAGAGCCGCGACGATGGCGTCGAAGTCTTCCCAAGTCCGCGCTGCACGGCCAATACCGCCGTAAACAACCAGCTCGTGCGGGTTCTCGGCCACGTCGGGGTGCAGGTTGTTCATCAGCATCCGCATTGGCGCTTCGGTCAGCCAGCTTTTCGCCGTGATCTCAGAGCCGGTGGGCGGGTAAACGTCGCGTTGGTTGTGGCGGGAATTGGTCATGGCAATGGCCTCCAGGTGTTAAGCGAATTTAGGATTGGGCGCAGGACGTCGCGCAGTTCTTCAGCTTTTGCGGGTGCGTAGATCCAAGGTGGGGCTTCATGTTCAAGATAGCCGCGTTGGGCTATCTCCATCTGGATGGCGTGAAACCCGTCGGACGGTCGCCCGTATCTGCGGGTCGTCCATCCACCTTTGAAGCGTGCGTTTACGACTGTGTCGTGCCCCGACCCTGCAGCGATGTCTTCGACCAACTGTGCAATGCGTGGGTCGCAT
>JAPKCR010000625.1 GCA_026421135.1 Sulfitobacter sp.
CCAGGGCGAGATCGTCAGCCAGCTCTTGTTCTGTCGCAGAAAGGTGCGGGTATCGATCTCGATTGTACGCTGCGCGTTGGTCGCAATCCTGTTCAAATCGGTCCTGAAGCTCTCCAATTGCGATGCCATCGAGGCGGCGTAGTCCTGCCGGATCGTGTCGAGCTCCGCGTTCAGCTTCTCGCTCAGCCGTGTCGGCTTGCCAGTTTTCATGGAAAATCTCTCCTTTCAAACGCCAGCGCTCGCCGGTGTCAGGGTCTTGGGCGGTTAGGTAGGCTTTGCCCGCGCGCGGAATGTCGAAACCAGCATCAGTGAGGGCATCGAGCATGCTGCCACGGTCAGTGATTAGGCCAATGCTGACCTGATCCAAAATCCATGCATGCAGCTCGTCGCGCCCCTGTGCGCGAGTTGGGGTCTCGATGGTGTCGCGGACCTCTTGGGTGCGTTCCAATTCCATCGGGTCGGCCCAGCTGTGGCGTTGGTTCATCACGTCGCGCAGGCTGTCGAAGGCGTTCTCATAGCCGGGCGGCGCGATGTTCAGACTGCGGCCCGAAGTCAGTTCCAAGCGCGGCGTGCAGAAATGAAGCTCGACACGGTCTTCGTGGGTATATCGGACCCAGAGCACCTCATATTGCTCAGGGTCCAGCCCCGCGAAGGCCAGACGCTCGAAATTGTCCATGACCTCGGCCTGCTGCTCCTCGGCCGGGGCATCTTCGGCGGCAAAGCTGATCACGCCCGCGCGGTAGGTCCATTGGTGGCGGCTGGCGTCGATCAAGGCCTCGGTGCGGCCGGGATTGCCGCGCAGGACCTCGGGCAAGGGTTCCCGCGTTACGGTCATCGGCTGGCCGTCTGCATCGCGGATCAGGTCGCGGTTATCGTCATAGGCCAGGACCCTGTCCGCGACGAGGTAGCCGACCGGACCAGAACCCGCGCCTTTGCCGTTGCGGAAGAACTTGATCAGCATCTGCGTGCGGCCTCGACGATCTGGGCAAGCTGGCGCTCGATGGTCAGCAATCGACACGCAACGGCGAGCGCGTCGAGATCGGTGCGCCTCGCCAGCATAGCACGGTTCAGCCAGCGGGCGATCTGGTTGAGGTTGCCGCCGATGCGCCCGACGGCCAGCACCAGCGCCGGATCGACGCGAGGGATGGGCTTGCGACGGCGGGCTTCCGTGAGGCCAAGCGCCTCGCGCAGCAGGGTCGCAGCGGGTAGGCCAGCGGCCTCGGCCTTGGCGCGCAATTGGGCCTTCTCGGCGACGCTGCACCGAAAGACGAACGTCTCGGTCAGTGGCTCTTTGGTGCGGGCTTTTCCCGCGCCGGTGGGGTTCGAAGGGGAGGCTTGCCACCCCTCGCAAGGTCCCGTGTCAGCAGCGCCAGCGTATGACATGGGTCGCCTTGCTGTTTGCTCTTCGGTCGGATCGGTTGCGGTCATAATCCGAGGCCAGCGGCTTGGATTTGGGCCTCGGAAACCATCTTCGACGCAAGCAACGCCGCCACTTGGGTGCCCGTGATGTGTTTGCACATCGGGCTGCGGTCACTGATCCAACAGGCCAACCGCGCATGATGATCAGCTTGCAGCGTTGCTGTCTTTTCTCGGTCTTCCGCCTGCTTCTCGACATAGGCCTGCCAGCGCCGCGACTGAAACCAGTTGTCGGAAAAGCAGACCTTGGAGCGGGTGAACCCTGCACTGTCGGTCGCGTAGGCTTGGACCGCCTGCCGCAAGTCCTCCGGTGCAATCCCTTCCGTCATGGCCTCTTCGATCTGGGCGATGCAGACCGCTTTGCCCCGCAAACGGTCGGGCGGATAGGCCGTCAAAATCTTCTCAGCCTCTTCATCCGCCGCCGCCTCGCGCTTGCGCGTAGGTGGTTTAAGGATGGTTTTAGGATGGTTTGGGGGTCACTGTGGCCCCCGTCTCAATCTCGGGTTCAAGCGTGGATTCCAACGCCTCAACCTTGGCCTGATCGATCCGGTAAACGACGGTGAAACCGTTCTTGCAGGTGCGCGAACCTGTCTCGACGAGGATGCCTTCCTTCAAGAACGCGCGCATGGCTCGCTTAACTGTGGTCTCTCCCAGCTCAGTATGCCGCTGAATCGTTCCTTTAGAACACCAGATGCCTGAACCGTCGTCACTCGCCTTGTCGGCCAGAAACATGATGATCTGCTTGCGCGTGGCGCTGCCAAACTTCCGTTCCGCGCATGTATTCGCAACCCGCCAGCTCATAGAAATGCCCCCAAAGGCGCAAAGACGTGGGAATTTTGTACAGGTTTTGTACGAGAATTCCGCCGTTTCAGCAGAATTCGGCGCGAAAGCTCACGGGACTTTCTGCAAGCGTCTGCACAAAGCCCTGTAAATAAGCCATATTTTAAAGGTGTTTTTGGTGACCCCGATTGGATTCGAACCAATAACCTGCCCCTTAGGAGGGG
>JAPKCR010000626.1 GCA_026421135.1 Sulfitobacter sp.
CCATATAATCGTCAGAAATGGCCCGCAAACGAATACCAAGCCGACTGCGGAAGACCAGAAAAAAGGCAACAAACAGGGCGAGCGCAACACCGGCACCGACAATGTGGATACGGCTAAGAAGCATGTCCCCCACAAAGAGCGGTTCATAGCTGACCCCCAAATCAACCGAACGCGAAGACCCGCCCCAAATCGCCAGGGTGGTGCCGCGCAGAAAGATGTCGATCCCCATTGTCATCATCAGGATCATAATGACCGGGCGCCCCGCCAATCGGCGCAGCGCAACTTTTTCGATGCCGATGCCCACAAAGAACATGATCACCACCGCCAAAGGAATGGCCACCCAAAGCGGCAACCCCATATTATGCGAGAATGCCAGCACCACATAGGCACCCAACATGGTTAGGGCCCCCTGAGCCAAGTTTGGCACCGACGACGATTTGTAAATCAGGACAAGCCCAATTGCAAAAAGCGAGTAAAGCAGGCCTGTCAGCGCGCCATTCACTGTCAGCTCTGCCAGAAAAACTAAATCCATCTTATATCTCCCTGATCAACAGGGTGCGTTCGACAGTCCCCGTTTCGCCTGTTTCGTACGTTACGACCGCTTTGACGTGAATATCGGCTGCACCGTTATAAAGCGCCTCGATCACCTGACCGTAGCGTTCTTCTACAACTTTGCGCCGCAGTTTACGGGTTCGTGTAATCTCGCCGTCATCCGGATCAAATTCTTTGTGCAATGAAACATAGCGATGCAATTGCAGGCCCTCGGTCACCGCCTTGTTCACCCGAACAAATGCCTCTTTCACCAATTCAGCCACCTCAGGTCTTTGGGAAAGATCCGCATAGGATACGTAGGGCACACCGTTGACTTCGGCCCAATGCCCGACCGCCTCGGCATCGATACAGATCATTGCCGTCAATTCGTCCCGTCCCGCGCCAACCACAGCGGCATCTTTGATGTAGGGGCTGAACTTGAGACGGTTTTCGATATAGTTGGGAACATATCGTTCGCCGCTTTGGGTAAAGACTACCTCGGATACGCGCCCCAGAACAACGAGATGGCCGTCGTCTTCCAGATAACCGGCGTCGCCGCTGTGCAACCATCCATCCTGCAATGCCTCGGCCGAGGCCGCCTCATTTTTGAAGTACCCTTTGAACACGCTGTCCGCCTTCATGAGGATTTCGCCATCGTCGGCAATCTTCACTTCGACGCCCGGCAAGGGCTTGCCGACGGTATGCAACTTCACCTCGCCAGGGGCCTGGATAGCGTTGAACGCGCTGTTTTCGGTCTGGCCGTAAAGCTGGCGCAATTTGATACCAAGGGCCCGGTAAAAAATGAAAGTATCTTCGCCGATAGCTTCACCACCGGTGAAGGCGCGTTTAAGGTGGATCAAGCCGAACTGGTCCTTGATCGGGCCAAAAATAAGTTTCTCGCCGACCAGCCGACCCAGCCGCTCAAAGGGTCCGCCACTGAGACCGTTCAGCTTGCGCCGTTCGGCCTCAACAGCCCGATCCATAAAGAAATGATAGAGCCATTTCTTCAGAGGCGTTGAATTCTCCATGCCCACCTGAATGGCAGTCAACATGTGATCCCAACTGCGCGGTGCGGCGAGATACAGGCTGGGTGCAATCTCGCGCAGGTCACGCTGCACGGTTTCCTGACGCTCCGGCACGCTGACGGTAAAGCGGAACGCGATCGCCGACGCCACAGTCAGAGCAAAGTCACCAACCCATGCCATTGGCAGATAGGCCAAAATTTCTTCGCCATATTCAAAAGCACCTCCGGCATGGGCATTGCGCGCACCCGACAACACATTCTTTTGGCTCAGCACGATCCCCTTAGGCTTGCCCGTCGTACCCGAGGAATGCATGAACACCGCCGGATCTTCTGGCTTGGACTCCTCAATCAGGTGCCGACGCAAATCCGGATCGGCAGACAGTCTCTTGGCACCCGCTTCCACCAGGCTTTCCCACGACTGCAGGCCAGGCGCATCATAGAGATTCAACCCGCGCGCCTCATCGTAAACGATAGATGCCACCGACGTTCCAGCGTCGCGCAGCTCAAGGATCTTGTCGACCTGTTCTTGATCTTCGACCAAAGCGGCTACAACGTGGGCTTCCCCAAAGAAATGCTTCAACTCGTCAAGCGTCGCGCCGGGATAGGCCGGCATGGCATAGGCGCGCAGCATCGACATCGCGGTCATTCCAGCATAAAGCCTCACGCGATTGTCACCCAGAATAATGACCGCGTCACCGGGCTTCACGCCCAGAGCCATGAAGCCGGCGGCGCAGCGCAGCACCTCCTCAGCATAGGCAGACCAGGTCACTTCCCGCCAGATACCACGGTCTTTCTCGCGCATCGCAATATCATTGCCATACTCTCTTGCATTGCGCATCAGATGGCGCGCAATCGTATC
>JAPKCR010000627.1 GCA_026421135.1 Sulfitobacter sp.
GGTCAGCGACATCCTCATAGATCTAATCTAGGGGTGATAGCGATGACATTTTCAAGTTGTGCTCGCGTACCTGCCCCTTCCATCGGGCCGAGCATCGTGACGTTGCGCGCGCCGGCTGCACAGGCATAAGTCAGCGATTCTGCGACAGCCATGCCAAGGCGGCGGGCCGCGACGTAGGCCCCGCCAAAGCAATCGCCCGCACCTGTTGGATCGACCTCTTTCACAATGAAAGCAGGGGCATTTGTGATGGTGCCGTCAGATTGAAAGCAGGTTGCGCCAACATCCCCACGTTTAAGGACAATTTCACAGACACCTTGAGCAAAGATCGCATGTATCGCGTCTGTCTCATCAATTTCAGAAATGCCTTTGGTTGAAAGGAAAATTTCATCACCCGATGGTAGCAACAAATCAGTTTGCAAGATCATTTTGGCGAAGCGACCCTCAGTATCTTTCGTCAGTTCCTTGCGCTGATTGGGATCAAGGGACACCGTACCGCCACGCGCTTTGATGAGTGGGGCAGCCCGTTCGATCATTTGCCATATGTGGTCACGGGCCAGTGATGTACCGATGACATGCAAATGCCCTGCGCGGGCAATGACGTCTTCGACAGCGGGTGTCCACGACAGAGTTCCGGCGGCAGAGGTCCACACGTTGAAAACAAAATCACGTTTCCCATCGTTTTGGTAACGCACAAAAGCGGTGCCGGTGGGCAAGTTCGGGTGGATTGCAATTGCGCTGACGTCGACATCATCGCGCGCTAGCCGATCTGTGTTCATCCGCCCAAAATCATCATCTCCAACTGCACCAATCATCGCAGCTGATCCGCCCATCCGCCTACATTGATCAATGAAGATTGCTGCTGCACCACTAGGATAGGGGCCAACAAGTGGCTGGGGATTCTTAAATCCAACGCCCTCGGTCGTCGCAACAATCTCGGCAAGGATTTCTCCAATGCAGACTGTTGGACCAAGATGGTCGGGTGCAAGGGGGGTGGGTGAAGCCATTGCAAACGACCTATTGCGCTGCTTGCGAATGGGTGCTGTTGTGGGTGTCCAAAATTAGCATTGAGGTCAAATCATCCGTTACGAGCGTATTTACAAGCCCGCGTTTACAAGCAGCGCGGATGATATCGACTTTATGCGGCCCGGCTGCGGCCATGATCTTTTCAGGCACTGCCATCACACGATCAAGCGGCATCCCGATGGTGCGATTATCCACTGCTTTTGAAACAGAGTTGCCCTCTTTATCAAGGAAATGGCCCAGCACGTCGCCGATGGCCCCAGCCTTAATTAGAGCTTCGGGGGTAATTTCTTTGGGGAGACCGTACGAGACAAGAAAGGATTTTGCTGACACGTTGGAGCAGGTCAATAGAACGGCGTCTAGGGTGTTAAATTTCTGGAAGTGTTCTTTAAGGTCCAGCTGCGACAGGAACAAATTCCGGTCGATTCCTTCGGACAAGTAAATTGGGGCGGTCAGTACGGAATAATGTGCGCCAAGGACATCTGCAAAGCCTGACGCAATTCCAAAA
The DNA here is from genome assembly GCA_026421135.1 of Sulfitobacter sp. Taxonomy (GTDB): domain Bacteria; phylum Pseudomonadota; class Alphaproteobacteria; order Rhodobacterales; family Rhodobacteraceae; genus Sulfitobacter. Next base: position 1,529 of record JAPKCR010000627.1, read on the forward strand.
GAGTTAAATGTCGAGCCTTGCGCAGTACCGCCAAGGATCGAAACGACCTCGACATTCGGATTCGACTGGCGAGATAACTTGCGGATGGCTGAATCAAGGGTCAGGCCCCAAGAGACTCCAAAAGACGCCCAGTTGGCCACGCGCAATCGTTCATTCAACAGCTCTGCTAACGCAGCCCCTACTGAACGATGATAGTCATAGTTATTCGAGTTCGCTGGGCTAATGACAGCGCGATCGATCCCAAGTGCTGATTGTAATTCTTGCTGCATCTTAATGCGCGGCAGAAACGGCGATTCGATGTGGACTTTGACCAGACCCAGCGACTTAGCTCGCTGGATGGCTTGGTTTACGCGCAGTCGGGTGACTTCCATCAGCCGAGCGATCTCGGCCTGAGTCATTTCATTTACGTAATAGTGCCAGCAAACCTCGGTTACGAAGGCTTCTCCGTCTTCTGTAGTCTCTCTTGGCACACGTTGCTCCATCAATAATCTGGGTATCTTTTACACACGATACATATGTATGGCAATCTATGTATTTGAAAAAACACTTGCATGCAAGGTATTGCATATGTATTTTAATTCAGGGAGGCGGCGCGATTCGACTTTTTCAGTGATGACCAGCGAAGCGCGAAACAGCATCCAATTGATACATGGGAGGAAAGCTAATGAGCTTTGTATTTAAACTCGGCGCATCCGCGCTTGCACTAACTGTAGCATCCACAGCGGCGCTCGCTGAAGGTCATGCTGCATTTTGGAAAGAAGCAGCCGCGCCCTATCAGGGTGTAACGCTACGCGGCGTGACCGAATCGTCACCGCCATCTTTGTACATTCGTGAGGTTCTGGCTCCTGAATTTGAAGCCCTTACAGGCATTCGCGTT
>JAPKCR010000054.1 GCA_026421135.1 Sulfitobacter sp.
CCGAACACAACCGGGGACACAGGCCGCCCCCAACGTGCAAACGCAAAGTCGCCACTGTCGCGTGTGAACAGTTTCTCGATCTCTTGTGGTGTCATCTCGTCTTCCAAATCGTCTAAAATCCTCGCCGAAGGCTTCGCCACGTCAGCCAAACAGATCTGCCCGAGGTTTTGGCGGCTCCATCCCCAAATGGGTCCACGCCTTTTGCGCCAGCATCCGACCGCGCGGTGTGCGCTGAATCAACCCTTGCTGCAAAAGAAACGGCTCGATCACCTCTTCCAGCGCATCACGCGATTCCGACAACGCCGCCGACATCGTTTCAATGCCTACTGGTCCGCCTTGGTAATTCTCGGCAATCAGGCGCAAATACCGGCGGTCAGCGCTATCTAGTCCCAAACGGTCTACGCCCAGACGCGTCAGCGCCATGTCTGCCAATTCCTGAGTCACGCGTCCGTTGCCTTCGACTACGGCAAAATCCACAACACGCCGCAATAGACGCCCTGCGATCCGCGGGGTGCCGCGAGCGCGCTTGGCAATCTCGCGCGCGCCGCCCTCTTCCGCCGGTGCCCCCAATTTTCGGGCATTGCGATCAACGATGATAAAAAGCTCATCCTCGGTGTAAAACTCAAGCCGCGTCGGAATGCCAAACCGGTCGCGCAGCGGCGTGGTCAAAAGGCCCATCCGCGTTGTGGCCCCCACCAATGTAAAAGGCTGCAATTCAATCCTTACCGTGCGCGCGGCTGGCCCTTCGCCGATGACCAAATCCAGCTCGAAATCTTCAAGCGCGGGATATAGTACTTCTTCGACAGCTGGGTTCAGGCGGTGGATTTCGTCGATAAACAGGACATCGCGTGCCTCAAGGTTGGTAAGGATCGCGGCCAGATCGCCGGCTTTGGCCAACACCGGCCCCGACGTCATGCGGAATCCAACGCCCAATTCGCGTGCCATAATCTGTGCAAGGGTCGTTTTGCCCAAACCGGGGGGGCCATGAAACAACGTGTGGTCCATCGCCTCTTCGCGTTGCTTGGCGGATTGGATGAATACCTTTAGGTTCGAACGCGCCTCGGCCTGCCCTACGAATTCATCCAGCATCTGAGGCCGCAGCGCGCGGTCAAAATCCTCTGGCAGCGGATCGGGCCGCAAGGTTGGGTCGCTGTCGTTCATTCAATTTCCAAAACTATGGGCGCTCTATGCCGATGGTGCCACTCTACCCCTTGGGGGCAAGAAGTTTCAACGCCGCGCGGATCAAAGTCGGGGTTTCCGCATCGGGATGTTCACCGGCAGCTTGCGCCACAGCCCCCGCCGCATCTCCGGGCCCATAGCCCAGATTGCCAAGCGCAGAAAGCGCCTCGGATTGTGCGGATTGGTTGAGGGTTGCTGTGGGTCTCCGGTTTGGCGTGGGTGTTTCGATCACCTCGATGGCTTCGACCTCGCCGTGGGCTTCGGCCAGTGTGCCGGTCATCGCCATGACGCCCGGAGCCTTGTCTTTAAGGTCCAGAACAACCCGCTGTGCGATCTTTGGACCTACGCCTTTAGCTGCTTTAACCGCATTCCAGTCTCCAAGCGCGATAGCGCGGCTGACCCCGTCAGGCCCAAGTGCGCCTAATATCGCCAGCGATGCCTTCGCCCCGACCCCTTGGACCGACGTCAGCAGACGATGCCATTCCTTTTCAACAAGCGTCTGAAAGCCGAACAACTGCATCAAATCTTCGCGGACGACCAAGTCGGTGAACAACGCGACCGCCTCTCCTACACCGGGAAGGGCTGCCAATGTTCGGTCTGAACAATACACAAGATACCCGACCCCACGCACGTCGATCAGCACGTGGTCCAGCGCGCGATAGTCGATGCGGCCTGTGATCTTGCCAATCATGCGCTTGCTCTTGCAACCGCTTGGGCCAGAGTGCTGGCCCCACCGTGGTGGGCGTGACAGATCGCAATGGCCAATGCATCTGCGGCATCCGGGCCCGCAATCTCGATCCCAGGCAACTGCATGCGTACCATATGCATCACCTGCCCCTTGTCAGCGTGGCCCACGCCAACCACAGTTTTCTTGACGGTATTAGGGGCATATTCACCCACTGATAGCCCTGCCTGTGCAGGCACAAGCATTGCGATCCCACGCGCCTGACCCAGTTTCAGCGTGCCAGCGCCGTCCTTGTTGACGAATGTCTGTTCGACCGCGGCGGTCTCCGGCCTGTAGGTTACCATTATTCTGGTAAGCTGCGCATGAAGCGACAAAAGCCGCGAGGCCAGATCGGGCCCCACGGACACACAAACCCCGTTTGCGACATGACTTATACGGCTGCCGGCCACATCAATGACACCCCACCCCATGTTGCGCAGCCCCGGATCAATCCCGATTACCCGTATCATGTGCTTTTTTACCTCAGTTTTTATGTTTTTAGACGATTAGCACAAAACACGAACATCCACCAAGGCTTTTCCGGCCTGCCTTGGAAATGCCACAATTGACCGAATGCCGGACCAAAGCCGTGCAAAAACGACGTTCAGATCGTCGCGAGCGTCACCACGCCTGCCTCAGATACGCCATATTTCAATGACCATTCGCATCCTATGCTGCTATGCAGAAAACGCAGATCACACATGCAAGTCTAGGTGTTGTGACAAGTTTTCAAACTGCCTAGTTGCTAAGCATACCGACACACCTATCGGCAAAATTGAAATTCAAGGATGGCTCTAATGGCTATGTTCTACACACAAACAACCAACTACGCGACTGCATCTACCGTCAACCGCGTATTCTCTCATTTGGGTGACATCGTTGCCAGCGTTGTTTCCTGGAACGATGCACGCGTAACCCGCAACGCATTGTCCACACTGACAGACCGCGAACTTGACGATATCGGCCTGACACGTGGCGATATCGAAAGCGTAGCGCTCAACCACTTCATTCGCTAACGCGCAATGACAGACCCATGCCCCAAGGGCAGTCCACCGGACAGAAAATAGCCACGCTTACCGAACGGTAGCGTGGCTAACTTCTTTTATCGTAGTGGCTCTAATTCGGTTAAAGCTTTGCAGCGCCGCCCCGCAGGACTGGCCCAATCTTGTTCGCAAGCATCTGGGTAATCGGGTCAACTTTCAAAACCCAAGCTCCCGCGCGTTCAACGATCGTACCATTGCTTAGGGTATTGAGCCGGGTCTGGTATGTGCCTGACCCGTTTGCCGACAGCATAAATGCTTTTAGTAGGAAAAACATAACGGTCAGCGCCAAAACATATTTGACTGGGAACCCGGCATCACGACGGCGTGGCCTTGCGATCACGAGTCCGTCGTTGCGGATGGTCGTATAATAACCGTTCGCCATCGCTTTGTGCTTTTGGCTTAAATGATTAACGCGTTTCCAAAACTGTTGATGTGTCTCAACCATGGTCGCCTCGAAATGCTTAAGGCCCCCACCTCTCACACTAAAGACATTACAGCAAAATTGCGCCCGTTTCTACATATTTACGCAAATTAGGGCGTAATAGGGGCAGTTAATGTGTCGATTTTTGGACCGTTAGGGTCGTCCAGTCGCCAATCATCTCTCTGTTCAGTAGATTGATGCCAGATCGTGCATAAACCTCAATGACGTCATCTGCTTGCTCGTTAAGAATTCCCGAGAGAATCGCTTTGCCGTTCGGGGCCAGCGCTTTCGCCATATCTGGGGCCAGCGCCACCAATGGCCCTTTTAGGATATTCGCAAAGATCAGATCGAAAGGTGCCTTTGCGGCAAGATCGGGGTGATCAAAGCCCGCAGCCTCTACGCAGATCAGTCGATCGGTTAGACCATTGGCGGCGGCATTGGCCCGTGCAACATCTACGGCAACCTCGTCAATGTCGCTGGCCAACACGGGGTTTGGCCAGATACGCGCGGCAGCCATCGCCAGTACGGCAGTGCCGCATCCGATATCGGCTACGCTTTGGCCGACCATGCCGTCATTTGCCAATCGGTCCAGCGCCCGAAGACAACCCAACGTCGTTCCGTGATGACCTGTGCCAAACGCCATCGCTGCTTCGATCAGCAGCGGTTCACAACCTTCGGGCACTTTGTCTGCGTCATGGCTGCCATAAACGAAAAAACGGCCCGCTTCGACGGGGGACAGTTCACGGCGAACATGTGCCACCCAATCAGTCTCGGGCAGCTCGGAAACGACAAAACCCTTTGCGCCCATGGTGGCGGCTAAAATTGCCAAGGAGGTCTGATCGGGGGCCTCCTCGAAATATCCGCCAACCTCCCAGAGACCTGATCCGTCTTCCATCTCGAATACGCCCACACCTGTCGGCTCCGGGGTCAACCTTTCCATCGCCTCGCCCAATGCATAGGCTGGCTTGCGTCCTTCAAGGGTGGTCAGGGCTGTGAATGTGGGCATCGGTCTCTCCGCAGTTTGCTCGCGTCGCCTATGCGGGCGCGCCAGTCAGGTCAAGGTATGGTTACTGCGCGGCCACGGGCTGCGGGCGCGTAAAAATTGTCTCGTGGCCAGGCATCGGGTGGCGCGGGATCATCAGGGACAAGACCAGCGATACGCCCGCCATGGCCGCCGCAAGAACAAAAACCGCGGCAGGCGACACCAACCACAGCAACCCAAGGCCAACAGGCAGGAACACAGCGGCAATGTGGTTGATGGTAAATGCAACAGCAGCAGTGGGCGCAATATCACCGGGATCCGCGATCTTCTGAAAATAGGTTTTCAACGCCAGCGCCAGCGCGAAAAACATGTGATCAATCACATAAAGGCTCGCCGCCACGACCACGCCCCATCCCAGATAGTACACACCGCCATAGGCCAGAAACACAATGATCAGCCCGATATACTCGAATGACAACGTACGCCGCTCTCCGAAAATGCCAACGGCGCGTCCCATCAATGGGGCGAATATCATGTTGGCGATCAGGTTGATCAAATAAAGCAGTGTGATTTCGTGCACATCAAAGCCAAAGCGTTCCACCATCATAAATCCGGCAAAAACCACGAAAATCTGGCGCCGTGCGCCCGACATGAACTGCAGCGCATAATACAGCCAATAGCGTTTGCGCAGTACCATCTTCTTGACCTGCGGGTGCGGTGCCTCGAATTGCGGGTAAGCAAACAGCGCGAACAAGGCGATCAACACGGTGACACTGCCGCCGATCATGTAAACAATGTTATACGATAGCGACAGCGTGTCCCACAGCGCCATAATCGCCAGATAGGCCACCAAAGTCGCGGCTGATCCTGCCGCCATCAGCCAGCCAAGCATACGCGGTGCGTCTTCGATCTTGAGCCATTGCAACTGCAGCGACTGATTGACCGTCTCGTAATAGTGAAATCCGATCGAACTCAACATGGTTATCGTCAGAATGCCGCCCATCGACGGAAACCAAGCGGTAACAGCCGTGGCAGCCCCCAGTAAGACAAGCGACACCAATCCCAACACTTGCTCGCGGACAAAGATGATGATCGCAATGACACCGACAGCCAGAAACCCCGGAATCTCGCGCACTGTGTGCAGCAACCCGATATCTGATCCGTCAAAATTCGCGACCTCGATCACAAAGTTGTTCAGCAACGCCGACCAAGTATTGAACGCAATCGGCATGGCCAAAGCCATCAAGAACAACAACGCGACAGGGCGGCGCCAAAACGGTTGATGCTTGGCATCCTCAAGGGTCACAAATTGGGTCATGCCAAATCCTTTACGCCCCAATCCTAACCTTGACGAGGTCAAATCAGACGAAAACCGTCCAACAATAATTGGTTCCTGTATTCCAAACGGAAAGAAATCCTCGCCGAAGGCATGTATGCCGGTCAGGCAAAACCAATAAAGACTCAGTAAAAACTTTGCGGGTCAATATCGACGGAAATGCGCAGATCCCCTTTCAGGCGCAACTGCCCGACCCACTTGGCAAGTGCCTCTTGCAGGGGCACCGACTTGTCGGCTTTGACAAGCAACCGCACACGGTGACGGCCCCTTACCCGTGCAATTGGTGCAGGGGCGGGGCCGTAAACCTGTGCGCCCACAGCCCGCAACGGCCCGTCTTGCCGTGCGAGTTGATTGCCCGCGTCAAAAAGCGCCGCCACATCGGGCCCGCTTAGAATAATACCTGCCATGCGACCGTAAGGCGGGACACCGGCCTGCCGTCGCTCTGCGGCCTCGGCCTTCCAGAATGCTTCTTCCTCGCCCGCAAGAATGGCGCGGATGACCGGATGGTCAGGCTGATAGGTCTGTAACAATGCCGCCCCCGGTGCCTCGGCGCGTCCTGCCCGACCTGCGACCTGCCGCATCAATTGAAAGGTCCGTTCGGCGGCGCGCAGGTCCGACCCCATCAGCCCAAGATCTGCGTCGATGACGCCCACCAATGTCAGGTTCGGGAAATTATGCCCCTTGGCCACCAGTTGCGTGCCTATAATGATGTCAGCGGCACCCTCAGCGATGCCTGCAATCTCGGCCTTCAGGGCGCGCGCTGATCCGTACATGTCCGAACTCAGTGTGGCGACCCGCGCGTTCGGCCATAATTCGGCGGCCTCTTCGCCCAACCGTTCGACACCCGGACCCACGGCTGCAAGTTTGCCTTCGGCCTCGCAGGACGGGCAGGCATCGGGCATCGGTTTGCTTTCGCCGCATTGATGGCAGACCAGCCGCTTGAGGAACCTGTGCTCGACCATGCGCGCGTCGCAATGATCGCACGCAATTTGGTGCCCGCAAGCCCGGCACAACGTAACGGGTGCATAGCCACGGCGGTTGATGAACAACATAGCCTGTTCGCCACGCTCCAGGCGTTTGTCGACCTCCGCTCGCAAAGACGGGGACACCCATTTGTCGCTTGGCAACCCTTCTGTGCGCATATCGATAGCGCCCATCTGTGGCATGACGGCTGGCCCAATTCGCGAGGTCAGTTCGACCCGCGTGTATTTGCCTGCCTCGGCATTGGCCCAGCTTTCCAAACTCGGCGTGGCCGAAGCCAAGACCACCTGCGCCCCGCAGATCGACGCGCGCAGCACCGCCATGTCGCGGGCATTATACAGCACGCCCTCTTCTTGTTTGTAGGATGTGTCGTGTTCTTCATCCACAACGATCAGGCCCAGATTCTGGAACGGCAAGAACAGCGCAGACCGTGCACCGATCACAACCTGCGCTTGACCCTGCCCGACCATGCGCCAAATGCGGCGGCGTTCGGTCATGGTGGCCCCTGAATGCCATTCGGCGGGCTTTGCGCCAAAACGCGCCTCGACCCGGTGAAGAAACTGTTCGGTCAGCGCAATCTCGGGCAGCAGCACAAGCGCCTGACGCCCGGCTTTCAGCGCGGCAGCGACGGCCTCCAGATACACTTCGGTCTTGCCCGACCCCGTCACACCGCGCAGCAATGTTGTGCCGTATTGGCCTGATTGTACCCCTTTGGCCAGCAGCGCCGAGGCATCCGCCTGATCCGTTGTCAGCTCTTTGCTGGGCAGGCTTGGGTCCATTCGCAAAAAAGGCGAATCGCGGGGGCTATCTTGTTCAACCACCGCATCCTGCGCGACCAATCCCTTGATGACCGATGATGTAACGCCGGCCATCTCGGCCAATTCTTTCAGAGTAAAGGACAGATCGCCGTATTCAGCCAAGGTTTCCAGCACCCGACGCCGCGCATCTGTCATGCGATCAGGGTCAGAAGTGCCGCGCCGGTAAATCTTGCGCATTGATGGTGGGTCACCCAGCCCAGGTGCCCGGGTGGCTAGCCGCAACATCGCGGGCATTGGCGTTAGCGTGTACGCTGCCGCCTTGCTCAGAAACGACCGCAATTCTTCGCGCATGGGGGCAGCATCCATCACACGAATAACGGACCGGATTTTCGACAATTCGTAATCGCCCTGCCCTGCGCCCCAAACAACGCCCAGCACTTTGCGCGGGCCCAGTGGCACCTCGACAAAAGCACCAAGATGGCATCCGCCTTCAGGCGCTTTGTAGTCAAGCGCCCGGCCCAAGGGTTGGGTTGTCAGGACGGCGACCAAATCACCTTGGTGAAAGAATTCTGGGGATGTCACCAGCTGCTCCGGTCTTGGGTTACGGGAATTAGGGTTTCAGCAGCGCGGATCATGCGCTAAAGCGTGTGGCAACAGACATAGCCATTTGGGCACCCTATTCCAACCGGAAGGAAGCAATATGAAATTCTTTGTAGATACAGCTGAAATCGACGCGATTGCAGAACTGAATGATCTGGGGATGGTCGACGGGGTTACAACCAACCCGTCGCTGATCCTGAAATCAGGCCGTGATATTCTGGAAGTCACGAAAGAGATTTGTGATCTGGTGGATGGCCCCGTTTCCGCCGAGGTTGTTGCCCTGAAGGCAGACGACATGATCGCCGAAGGCCGCAAGTTGGCCGAGATCGCTGAAAATATCGTCGTTAAACTGCCCCTGACATGGGACGGCCTGAAGGCCTGTAAGGTCCTGACGGGCGAAGGCAAGATGGTTAACGTTACGCTTTGCTTCTCGGCAAACCAGGCGTTGATCGCGGCCAAAGCCGGTGCGACATTCATCTCTCCGTTCATCGGGCGTTTGGATGACATCAACCTTGATGGCATGGAATTGATCCAAGACATCCGCATTATCTATGACAACTACGGTTTCGAGACTCAAATTCTGGCGGCATCGATCCGGACGGTTAACCACGTTCTAGAAGCGGCACGGATCGGGTCTGACGTGATGACTGCCCCACCAGAGGTGATCAAAAAGCTGGCCACACACCCGCTGACCGACAAGGGTCTTGAGCAGTTCATGGCCGATTGGGCCAAGACCGGCCAGAAAATTCTGTAATACAGACTAGCGTGCGGTGCTTTCGAGCAGCGCACGCAACACAGCCGGGTTTAGCGGGAAAAGCTGGTTGGTTGGCGGCGCGGTTTGGAAACAAGGGGTATCTTTCATCCCTTGATTTGATGCCTTAAACACAGATGTGTCCCTTTAAATGCTA
>JAPKCR010000628.1 GCA_026421135.1 Sulfitobacter sp.
AAACGACAGCCGTGCGGCTTGCCCCTCTAGCTGACCCCCAGCGCTCCCAAATACTACCGCACCCATGCTCAGGTTACTGCCCGCCTTCGCCAGAATTGCAGAGGCTGTTGGGCTGGAATTCTGAACTTTCAACCCGTGCAGCAACACATGCCCTTGTGCTATGATGAACGCCTCATCAACTGCGTCCAGCACGACCAATCCGGGCGTTGCAGGTTCACCCCGGACAACCAGCCGCCCACCACCAACCAGGGCGCGCTGCACCTCAATCGGTTGCGCCAAAGCATAGGTACCTTGTGCAAGCTGAATGGTAATATCATGGCCTCCAGTATCGACCGTTTGCGCCACCTCTACCGCTTTTGTGATAGTTGCGAATGCACCAGCACCGGGTGACAGGCCGTCATTTCCATCATTCCCCAGAGTCTGATCCACATAATAGTTGCGCGGTGCCTCTAGCATTTCGCGCCACCCCGAAACGGCCGTTCTAATACGACCTGTCGCGGCATCCACCCGTAGCGCGTCAACCCAATTGGCACCGTCTGCACTGACTTTCAGGGCGAAATCATCACTTCCCGCGATGCCCATTTCTGCACGTCCGCCATAGCCAGTCTGAAACAATAAGCTAGCCGTATCCCCTTGCGTTGACTTATTGATCTTAAGCTGATGTCCATTTCCAGCATGGTTCAACAACACAGCATCCGACGACACGGTCAGCTTATTATAGCTGTCAAAGCTGGCCCCAATCCCAAGACCAGATAAATTATCGAACACCTTGCCAACCCAGTTTGCGCCATCAAATACCACGGTTTCATTGGTATCCAAAACCTGTGCAGACCAACCAACAAGCGGTGTAAAAAACTGCCAAGTCGTATCAATAAAGACGGCGATCTGACCACTTTTCCCTGCCCATTCGGCCTGACCGTTCGGGGCTATCACGAACCTGTCCCCCTCGATGGCAGTACTAGGTGGCGTGGATTGATCCGCAGACAGAACAACCAATTGCACGATCACATCCAAAAGGCTTAGCGCCTCGTTATGGGTTACATGTTTTTGCGCTTGTGCGGGTTGGATATAGGGCATCGACAGGATCGGCGAAGTATCTGACATATACGGGCTCCGTAGCTTGGGCATCAATTAGCGGCCAAGCTGCGTGAAACCGGTTAACGGGCCGTAGAACCACCGTACGCCAATCACCCGTTTGCCTATCCCTGCGATCAATGCTTTGCTGTCCGAAATCGGGAGGAACACATGACTGACGGCCTAAAGATTGAAACTCGGGACAGCGTGACAACAATCGCGCTGGACGACCCAACCACCCTTAATGCGTTGACCCCAAACCTCGCCGTATCGCTTGGTGCAGCATTGGAAAGCGCCGCGCAAGAAAGCCGCGTAATCATCCTAACCGGTTCATCACGAGCATTTTGCTCTGGTGCGAAATTGCAGGCCAGCCCGACCGCGAAACCCGGCGATATCGACGCCGGATCATCGCTGGATCTGGCTTATAACCCATTGATGATGACGATCCGAAATCTGGATGTCCCCCTTATAACCGCAATCAACGGGCCCGCCGCGGGAATTGGTGCGTCGATCGCTATGGCGGGTGACATTATCGTCGCAGGAAGAAGCAGCTACTTTCTAGAGGCGTTTTGCCATATCGGGTTGGTTCCAGATGGTGGTGCCACGTGGATGCTGGTGCGCAATGTGGGGCGCGTACGGGCTGCCGAACTGGCCCTACTCGGTGAAAAGCTGCCTGCCCAACAAGCGTTCGATTGGGGTATGGTCACCAAGGTCGTTGAAGATGACGCCGTAATGGCCACAGCCCAAGAGTTCGCATCCCGGCTTGCCGATGGGCCCACCCACGCACTTGGATTGATGCGAAAACTTTTGTGGAATGCTGGCGATGCAAGCTTCAATGCCCAGCTGGACGAAGAACGCGATGCTCAATCATCGGCCGGTAAACATCCGCATTTTTCCGAAGGTGTCGCCGCATTCTTGCAAAAGCGCAAAGCAAACTTCGAATAGGAACACGCCCATGCCCGGTCCCCTGAACGGTTTGCGTATTATTGAATTTGCGGGTCTTGGTCCGGGGCCTTTCGCCTGCATGATGCTCGCCGATCACGGGGCTGAAGTGATCCGTATTGAACGCCCCGGCGGCACCAAAGGCGGTCCTGAAAGCGACGCCAGCAGTGACATCTTGCTGCGATCCCGCAGGCGCATCGCCGTTGATATGAAATCTGCCGGCGGCAAGGCCGTCTTGCGCGATCTGATTGCCACCGCCGACGGCCTGATAGAAGGGTTCCGCCCGGGTGTCATGGAACGTCTTGATCTTGGTCCTGATGTCATGCTGGCCCTGAACCCCAAGCTGGTGTACGGCCGCATGACAGGCTGGGGGCAGACTGGTCC
>JAPKCR010000629.1 GCA_026421135.1 Sulfitobacter sp.
GCGACTGCTGACGCGGCTGGGGTTAAAGACCATCGGCGCGCTGGCGGATGTACCACGGGTGGCGCTGATGCGGCGGTTTTCGGGATTGGCAGAAGATCGCAATCCGCTGGTGCTGCTGGACCGTGCCACGGGCCGCGCTGCCGATCCGTTGAACGCGCCGCCCGATGCGCAGGTGTGGTTGGCCCGCGTGCGATTGCCTGAACCGGTGATTGATCCGGTGCCGCAACTGCCCGCGCTGGCCGATGCGCTATGCGTTGATTTAGCGAAGGCTGAACAGGGTGCGCGTTTGCTGCGGCTGACGATTTATCGTGTCGACGGCGAATGGCGCAGCCGTGACGTGAGAACCGCCAGCGCGACGCGCGACCCGGCGCATATGTTGCGGCTGCTGACTGGCAAGCTGGATGGGATCGACCCCGGTTTCGGCTTTGATCTGTTGACGCTCGAGGCGCTGCGGGTTGAACCGCTGTCGCTGCATCAGGACCATCTGGACGGCAGCCGCGACGCAGGGTGCGATGTGGCGGCCTTGTTAGACCGTCTGACGGCGCGACTGGGGCCCGAAAAAATCACATGGTCTGCTTGGGTTCAAAGCCATCTGCCCGAACGGGTCGAAAGCCGCGTGCCAGCGATTGCCCATAGCGCGGCGTCCGCCCCGGTGATGACCCATGAGCGCCCCCTGCGTCTGCTTGATCCGGCCGAGGAGGTGACGGTGCTTTATGCCGTGCCCGAAGGTCCGCCGGCACGGTTTCAGTGGCGTCGCGTGGCCTATCATATGACGCGGTTCGAGGGGCCGGAAAGGATCGCGCCGGAATGGTGGCGCGATAAACCGGGCACGCGGCTGCGCGATTATTACAAGGTCGAAGTGCAGGACGGGCGGCGGTTCTGGATTTACCGACAGGGTGTGTTGGGCGACGGGCGGGGCGGCGACCCGGTGTGGTTTTTGCACGGGGTATTTGCATGAGGACGGTAGACATGCGCCTGCGGCGACATCCCTCCCGCCCTCCCGCAGGAGAACACAGCGATGCCGCAGAATGATGCATTGCCGCGCCGCACGATCGAGGTGGAAGACCCGTTTCAATGGAATCCGCCCAGCCCCTATGTGGAGTTGGGACTGGCCAGTTGTTTCTCGTTCCTGCGCGCGGCGTCGGATGCGGTGGACCTGACTGCCACGGCCAATCTGTTGGGCTATGACGCGATGGGGATTGCGGATCGCAACACTTTGGCCGGGGTGGTGCGGGTACATTCAGAGGCGGCAAAGGCCAAAATACGGCCTATCATTGGGACCCGATTGGTACTGATGTGTGGCACTGATTTGCTGGCCTATCCCCGCAACCGCGACGCCTATGCGCGGCTGTCTACGCTGCTCTCGAAAGGCAAGATGGCTGATGTCGATGGCGGCTGGCAGGAAAAGGGGACCACGCATCTGACGCTAGAAATGGTCGCGGACCACGCCGAGGGCATTGAGTTGATCTTGATGCCGCCCGAGGGGTTGGAGGTTTTCGAGGCCGGATTGCCACGCCTTTTGCAGGCCTTGCCGGGTCTGCGGCATGTGGGGGCGGCCTATCTGTATCGTGGCGATGATGTAGCGCGGATCAACCAGCTGGACCGCATCGCAAAAGCGCGCGGGCTGGGAATACTGGCCACCAATGACGTGCTGTATCACGCCGCCAGCCGCAGGCCTTTGCAGGACGTGATGACCTGTATCCGCGAGGGGTGCACAATCGATACAGCGGGTTTTCTGCTAGAGGGGAATGCCGAACGCTATTTGAAACCACCAATCGAGATGTGTCGTCTGTTCGCCGCTTGGCCTCACGCGATTGCTGCTACGCGCAAGCTGGCGGATGCCTGCACCTTCAGCTTGGATGATCTGAAATACGAATATCCGCACGAGATCGTGCCAGAGGGGCGCAGCGCCCAAGAGGAGCTGGAGCGCTTGACGTGGGAGGGTGCCGCAGGGCGTTACCCCCAAGGTGTGCCTGACCGGATCAAGGCGATCATCGAAAAGGAATTCGCCCTGATCCGGTCCAAGAAGATCGCCCGCTACTTTCTGACCATCAATGACATCGTGCGCTTTGCCCGCCAAGACGCGCAACCGCCGATCCTGTGTCAGGGGCGCGGGTCTGCGGCCAATTCGACCGTGTGTTTCTGTCTTGGTATCACCGCCGTTGACCCCGTCGAACATGACGTGTTGTTCGAACGGTTCCTGAGCGAGGAACGTGATGAACCGCCCGATATTGACGTCGATTTCGAACATGAGCGGCGCGAGGAGGTGATCCAGTATATGTATGCCAAATACGGCCGTACACGCGCGGGCCTCTGTGCGACCGTGATCCATTATCGCCCCAGATCGGCCATCCGCGAGGTCGGCAAGGCGATGGGCCTATCCGAGGACGTGACGAGCAA
>JAPKCR010000630.1 GCA_026421135.1 Sulfitobacter sp.
CACCGCGACGGCCATCAAACACGGATCAGGCGAGACACCCATTGTGTGTGCCATCTGGATGCCGACCGGCGCGGCCACGATGGTCGTTGCCGTGTTGTTCAGGACATCTGACAAGGTCATCGTCACGATCATCAACACCGTAAGTACGGCCCATGCTGGCAATCCTCCGGTCAACCCGACCAAAGCACCAGCGATCAGCTCGGTTCCGCCTGATTTCTCAAGCGCGGCCCCCAGCGGAATCATAGACCCGAGCAATACAATGACGGGCCATTCGATATGGGTGTAAAGTTCTGATAGCGGCACAATTTTGGCCAGCACATAGGCTACGACCACCAACCCAAGTGCCACCGGCAGATAGATCAGGCCAAAACTTGCCGCAGTGACCGCTCCACCAAACAAACCGATGGCCAGCCACACCTTACTGTTCTCGGTCACAGCCAAACCGCGGTCGGCCAAGGGCAACACGCCCAGCCATTCCACCACATGGGTCGCGGTGTCGCGAGGCACCAGCAAAAGCAAAATGTCACCGGCGCTTAATTCGGTCTGACGCACTTGCGCGGTGATCTGTTTGCCCTGCCGCGAGATACCCAGCAGCACGGACCGGTGCCGCCATGTCAAACCAACTGTCTGGGCCGAGCGTCCGTTCAAGCGGGAATCGTTGGTCACTACGACTTCGATAATCTCTACACCTTCACCGTTTGCGTGCAGCAATTCGTTGCGTGTGCTGTCCGCGACAAGCAGATCCAGCGTGCTGCGAAATTCATCAAGCGCATCGGGGGTGGCTTCGATTACCAGTGCGTCACCGGCTTGCAAAGCCACGTTGCGCGCTTGACCATAAACGCGTTTGCTGTTGCGGGTCAGGCCCAACAGCGCCACATCCGATTTATCCGCGACCTCTTGAAGCTCGGCCAAGCGTTTGCCGATTTGCTTGCTGCCTTCGGGAACGGTCAGTTCGGCGATATACTGAGATAGGTCTTCGGGTTTGAGGGCGCTGTCATCGCGCGCAGGGATCAAGCGCCATCCGATCAAAGCAACAAAAGTCAGACCTGCAATGGCGGCGATTCCGCCCACAGGGGCAAAGTCAAACATGCCAAATGGTGCGCCCAGCGATTCCTGCCGGATCGAGGCGATGATGATATTGGGGGGCGTGCCAATCAGCGTAACCATCCCGCCCAGAATTGTCGCAAAGCTGAGCGGCATCAGGCTTAGGCCGGGATTGCGCCCCGCCTTGCGCGCGGTCTGAATGTCTACGGGCATCAGCAACGCCAAGGCTGCCACGTTGTTCATGAATGCTGACAAGATGCCACCGATCAGCCCCATCAACGTAATATGCGCGCCCAAGCTGCGTGACGCATCGACCATGGTGCGGGTGATCAACAGCACCGCGCCCGAACGAACCAACCCTGCAGAAACGACCAGGACAAGCGCCACGATCAAGGTGGCAGGATGGCCGAACCCGTCAAAAGCGTCTTTGCTGTCCACGACGCCCAACACAACGGCGATCATCAAAGCGGAAAATGCCACCAGATCATACCGGAAGCGGCCCCATAGCAGCATTCCAAAGACGGCTGTAAAGAGGGTGAATAGGATGATCTGGTCTTGGGTCATGGGATGGTGCCTGATTTGGGATGCTGCCCAATGACCTAGCAGCCGGTCTAAGGGCTGTCTGCCCCCAAACCCCCGAAGATGTTTCTGGGCCAGAGAAGTTGAGGCGGGTTTATGCGGCGTGGCTTGTTCGCGGGCAACCGCTGGCCTATAAGGCCACAGTTCAGGAATTACGCACACGAGGTTACCATGGCAGGCCACTCAAAATGGGCAAACATCCAGCACCGTAAGGGGCGTCAGGATAAATTGCGCGCGAAGGTGTTTTCGAAAATGTCGAAAGAGATCACCGTTGCCGCCAAGATGGGTGACCCTGATCCGGACAAAAACCCGCGTTTGCGTCTGGCCATCAAAGAGGCCAAATCGGTTTCCGTACCCAAGGACGTGATCGACCGCGCGATCAAGAAATCATCTGCGGGCGATGGCGAGGATTACGAAGAAATCCGCTATGAGGGTTATGGCCCGAATGGTGTGGCCGTCATCGTCGAAGCAATGACCGACAACCGCAACCGGACGGCGTCCGTCGTACGGTCTACGTTTACCAAAAACGGTGGCAATCTGGGCGAAACCGGCAGCGTCGGGTTCATGTTCGACCGCAAGGGCGAGATCACTTATCCCGCCGAAGTCGGGGATGCTGACACCGTGATGATGGCCGCGATCGAGGCCGGTGCCGAAGACGTAGAGAGCACAGAAGACGGGCACGTCATTTGGTGTCTTGATACCGATTTGAACGATGTCGCTACGGCTTTGGAAGCCGAACTGGGTGAATCGGAAAGCACCAAGCTGGTGTGG
>JAPKCR010000631.1 GCA_026421135.1 Sulfitobacter sp.
CGAGCTTGTCTGGTTTGAGCTGCCCTTCAATGATCGCTTGTCTGATGATGCGAAAGAAGGTCTGGAGGCCGTGTTAGATATTTTGGGACTGCAAGTAACCAGAATGCAGCCCGCGGATACTCTATCAAATCTGGTTGCGGTGCAGGCACGAATCCACGAATACGAGATTTGCCAGCATCAGGCGGAAGTGCTTGAAGAAAACTGGGATCAGATCAGTGAAACGTTGAAACCCATCATCACTCGTGGACGCCAAATCACCCAAACGGAATATGAAGACGCGCTCGCAGTCAAGGCCTCGGCAGAGGCGTTCTTTAGGGATTTCTTCGTCGAATTTGACGCCATCATTGCACCAGCATCTGCAGGTGAGGCACCCAAATTTGGAGCAGGCACGGGTGATCCAATCTTTTGCACACTCTGGACGTTGGCAGGCTTGCCCTGCGTGAGTCTACCTTTGTTAGTAGGCGATACGGGCCTACCCATCGGTGTTCAACTGATTGGCCCCGCTGAAAAAGATAACCGTCTGCTGCGTACGGCGCGCTGGCTGCAAAGCCACCTGGCTGATGCGGCGCAATAAGGGAAAGGACAATCATGTCATATGGAATTAAATTAGTGGTAGGGTTGATCGGGACCGGGATACTGTGCATCTTCATTGGTGGGTTGTCAAAAAGCATCTCGACTGGTTTTGCGGGCTTTGAAGGCGGCGCACCATTCATGATAATTGCGATCATCGTGTGCGGCATGGCCGTTTATGATTTCTGGGATGAATGCGTCCGTAAGAAATGATCAAGCCCCGCCTTTGGATTACCCGCCGCCTTTCTGACGCAACGTTGAAACGTGCGTCGCGCGATTATGATGTCGTCATCAATCATGATGACTTACCAGGTACCGCAGATCAGCTAGTGGCGGCGAGTGCTGATTTCGACGCGATCATACCCTGCCACTCCGAGAATTTCAGCGCAGAAGTCGTGGCGCAGTTCTCGGACCGCCTTAAAATTGTAGCGAACCATTCCGTAGGGATAGATCACTGCAATCTGCCCGCTCTCAAAGAGCGTGGCATTGTTGTGACCAACACACCCGATGTGCTGTCTGATGCCACGGCTGAGCTTGCCATGCTGTTGATGCTGGGGGCTGCGCGGAACGCGGTGGCCGGTGACCGTACCGTGCGCACGGGCGCATGGGACAGTTGGTCACCAGCCTTTATGGTTGGCAAACAGGTTACGGGTGCGCGGCTGGGAATTATAGGTATGGGGCGCGTTGGCCGCGCCTTTGCCACCAAAGCGCGCGGGTTCGATATGGAAATTCACTACTATAACCGCTCGGAGCTGCCCGCTGATCAAGCCAAAGGTGCGGTCTATCATGATAGCGTAGAGAGCTTACTTAGGGCAGCAGATTTTCTATCGCTGCATTGTCCGGCCACGCCCGAAACGACAAACATGATGAATGCAGAACGCTTTGCGCTTTTGCCGGCTGGTGCGGTTATGGTCAACACCTCACGCGGAGCGTTGGTGGATGAGGCCGCGTTATTGGGTGCTCTTGCAAAGGGTCAAATTTCTGCTGCAGGCTTAGATTGCTTCCAAACTGAACCGGGTGGAAATCCCGCTTTTGCGGTACATGATACCATATTCATGCTGCCCCACATCGGGAGTGCCACCCGTAAAACCCGCGACGCAATGGGTTTTCGTGCGCTAGACAATCTAGATGCATTTTTTTCCAACCACACACCACGTGATCAGCTGTAATACCCCACGAAATCCCAGCAGAGCGTTTCAATGCATGTGTTGCGTCGACTAGTTGAGACAGCCGGACGAGGACGAAACCGCTCTCGCGGTATTGGCGCTTGTGGCTGGTGTTGACCAGATAGCGGATCGGCTTATCTGTTTCATCGGCGATCAAACCAAACAATTAATCGTTCAAGCGCTCGTTCAGCATTGACTCGACGACCAGCACGTAATTATCACCAATCACAAAGCCACCGGACGTGGCCATCGGAAATCCCTGAGGGCCCATGTTTTCGGCCCCAGTCGGAATGACAGCGAAAATGCCTTCGGCAAGTTCCTGGCTCTCCAGCACGACCGTGTTTGCGTCCCAAACGGGTTCCTGCGCCATCGCGGTTCCAGCAATGAGGCTCACTGCAATAATGTTGATAGAAAGGGGCTTCATCTTCTTCACTCCTGTGGCGTTGTGCCTAACCAAAAAATAGGGACTTCACAAAATTTAAACCAGATGCGTATATATGAACATATTGTTCTAAAATGGAGAACGACCATGGGCCAGATAGAAGACCTGCGCATCTTCGGGATTGTCGTCGAAACCGGTGGCATTTCGAAAGCAGCCGAAAGGCTGGGGATCGCGAAATCGGCTGTGAGCCGCCGCATATCCCTGCTGGAAGAGAG
>JAPKCR010000055.1 GCA_026421135.1 Sulfitobacter sp.
TGGGCGGGCTGGTCACCTGTGGCAGTGCCAAACGGTACGCGAAGTATGTAGAGGACGTTGCCAACAACGTTACGCCCAGCCCCACCACATGCTGCGACAGGCCAAAAGGCACCGTCAGCACGCTGTGCAACAGCCCAAAGCCCATGCCGACGACCATAGCAACAGCAACACCAACCCAAAGGCCAGTACCGGAATAGACCGCCATCCACCCCGCAAAAGCCCCTGCAACCATTATCCCCTCGATGCCAAGGTTCAGCACGCCCGCACGTTCGCAGATCAATTCGCCCATCGTGGCCAAAATCAGCGGCGTCGCGATACGGATGGCAGCGGCCCAAAAACTGGCCGAGATCAGGATATCAATAATCTCCATCAGTCACGCACCACCCGAAATCGCGTCAGCATGATCGCCAGCACCATCAGCAAAAGGGCCGTCGCCAGCATCATATCCGCAAGATAGGTGGGAACACCCGCCGCGCGGCTCATGCTATCAGCACCCACAAAGATACCAGCGACAAACAGGGCCGACACAATGACACCGAGTGGGTTCAGCAACGCCAACATCGCCACAATGATGCCCGTGTATCCAAACCCCGGTGATAGATCGAGCGTCAGGCTACCCTTCAGCCCGGCCACTTCGGAAAACCCTGCCAACGCGGCCAAGCCGCCTGACAAAAGCGCAGTTTTCACCAATACCGTATTCACCGGAATGCCTGCAAACGCCGCCGCTTCGCGGTTCAGACCCACCGCGCGCATCTCGTAACCCAGGGTGCTGCGGGTTTGTATCAGCCAGACGGCCACGGCACACAGGATAGCTAGTGCAAAACCCCAATGCAGCCGCAGCCCGTCAAAGATCCGCGGCAGGCGCGCCTCGGGGATCAGGCGCGCGGACTTGGGCCAGCCCATGCCCATTGGATCTTTTAACGGACCTTCCAACAGCATCGAAATGAACAGCAGAAAGATGAAATTGAACAGCAAGGTGGTTACGACCTCGTCCACCCCGAACCGGGTTTTCAAGATTGCAGGAACCAGCAACACGACCGCCCCCGTCAGCACCGCGCCAATTGCAAGCGCGGGAATTAGCGCGAAGCTGGGCCAGACCAACATGCCAGTGCCCAAGACAACCGTGATCAAAGCACCGGCATAAAGCTGCGCCTCGGCCCCGATGTTCCAAAATTTAGCCTTGAACGCGACAGCGATGGCCAGCCCGGTAAAAATCAGCGGGGTGGCGCGGTTCAAAGTCTCAAGCAGCGCAAATTGCGATCCGAACGCACCTTTCAGGATGAGCCCCAATACGGAAAACGGATTCGCACCCGCAAGCATTGCCAGCAGCGACGCAATCACGACCGTCGCGATAATTGCAAGCGCAGGCGGCACGATGCTGCGCACCAAGGATGGGTTGGCGATGGGTTCAAGACGCATGGGCAACCTGCGCTTCAAATCCTTGGCCCGCCATCCAGATGCCCAGTTCGGTTGGCGTCATGGTGCCACGGGCAAAGGCCGGTGAAAGACGCCCCCCTGAAATCACATGAATAACATCTGATAAACCCATGATTTCATCCAAGTCTTCCGAAATCAACAAGACTGCCGCCCCACGATCCCGCGCCGCCAAAAGCTGGCTATGCACATAATTTACTGCCCCTATGTCAAGACCGCGAACGGGCTGGTTAGCGAGCACGATCTGTGGGTCTGCTTCAAGCACACGGCCAAGGATCAGCTTTTGCATATTCCCGCCCGACAGCAACCTGATACGGGTATCAGGACCGGGGCATCTAACATCGTATTTCTCAATGATATCAGCAGCAAAGCCGCGTGCCTTCGACCACGACATCCAACCGCCCTTGCTGAAAGGCGCACTTGAATAGCTTTCAAGGATAACGTTCTCTGTCAGATCAAAATCGGCGACCGTGCCTGTTTTATGGCGATCTTCGGGAATGCGGGCGATGCCGTTTTGAATGGCCGCCCGGGGTGACCACTGTTTCAGGGTCTTTCCCCCAAGCACAAGCACACCATCTAAAGGCATCCGCAGCCCGCCAATAACATCCGCCAGCGCGGCCTGACCATTGCCCGATACACCTGCTAATCCAATGATTTGCCCGGCCTTCAACTCAAGCGAAACCCCCTTCAAGCCGGGGATACTTTTGACGTCTGGGGTGCTTACATTTTCAAGCGCAAGCAAGGTCTTACCGGACGAACTTTCTGTAATTACTGGGGTTTTTGCCGCTGAACCCATCATCAGCGCCGACAGCGCATTCTTGTCAGTGTCTGCTGTGTTGGTTTCCGCCACAAGCTTTCCATGGCGCAGCACGGCAACACGGTCAGAGATTGCCATAACCTCATGTAACTTATGGGAAATAAAGATAATCGACAGTCCGTTCGCAATCGCCAAACGAAGCGTAGCAAATAGATCGTCGGCCTCTTGCGGGGTCAGCACCGCGGTGGGTTCATCCAAGATCAGGATCTTCACATCGCGGTACAGCGCCTTAAGTATTTCAACGCGCTGCCGTTCTCCAACAGTCAAGCTGCCCACCCGCGCCAACGGGTCAACCTTTAGATTAAAATCTTCTGATAGTGATTTGATCTTGTTATACGTTTCTGTTTTCTTCAGCCGCGCGCTTTTTAACGATTGCACGCCAAGGGCGATGTTTTCTAACACAGTCAGATTGTCCGCCAAGGTGAAATGTTGATGCACCATGCCAACACCCGCGTTCAATGCGGCACGCGAATTGCCCGGTGGCAAAGTGTGACCGAACACATGAACCGACCCGCTGTCGGCAGTATAGCCTCCGAAAAGTATGTTCATTAGCGTCGTTTTGCCTGCGCCGTTTTCACCCAGCAACGCGACGACTTCGCCCCGATGCAAAGACAAGCTGACCGCGTCATTCGCGACCAGCTTGCCAAAGCGCTTGGTGATGGCGTCAAGACGCAGAACGACTTCTGCGGTTCCCGTCATCAGTTAGGACGAAGTGGGTTCGGAATCGTCGATCTCGACCACGAAATCGCCTGACATGATCTCGGCCTCGCGCTTTTTGACCAACTCCAGCGCTGCCTCCGGGATTTTCCCTTCGAATGTGCCCAGCGGTGCCAGAACGGTGCCGCCCTCTTTCATAAAGGAATACATGCCGTAATCTGCCGCAGCGAATGTACCTGCCTGAACTTCGGCAATTGCCTTGTCCAAGGTAGGTTCAAAGTTCCAGATGGCCGAAGCGACAACCGTTTCAGGGTATTCGGCTTGGGTGTCGATGACGTTACCAATCGCGAGAACGCCCTTTTCCTTGGCCGCGTCCGACACGCCAAAACGTTCCGCATACAGCATGTCCGCGCCGTTTTCGATCATCGCAAAGGCAGTTTCCTTGGCTTTGGGTGGGTCGAACCACGACCCGATGAAGCTGACCTGGAACTTGATGTCCGGGTTCATCTCTTTCGCACCAGCCATAAACGCGTGCATCAGGCGGTTGACTTCGGGGATGGGAAAGCCGCCAACCATGCCGATATTGCCAGCTTCAGACATAGAACCTGCAATGATACCAGACAGATAAGAGGCATCTTGAATGTAGTTATCGAAGACCGCGAAATTGGGCAGCCCAGCATCCTGCTTAAAGCTCGACCCCATTAAGAACGCGATCTCAGGATAGTCCGCTGCGACCTCACGCGCCTCTTGCTCGGCTCCGAACACTTCACCGATGATCAAAGTATTGCCAGCCTCGGCATATTCACGCATCACGCGGGCATAGTCGGTGTTGCTGACGTTCTCCGAATAGACATATTCGATATCGCCACGGTCCATTGCCGCCATCGCCGCCTTGTGAATACGGCTGACCCATTGCTGCTCAACGGGCACTGTATAGATGCCTGCGACCTTGATGGGACCAGCAGCTAGCGCTGACGTGCCAAGCGTTGCCGCAATTAACGCCGTGGCCGCCGTTGTCGCCATAAAGCCACGCCGACCGATCCGAGAATATAGTTTCGTCATCTTGAGAGACCCCCATTGGTGATTGATTGCCCCAAGCCTGCTTTGGAAGCGGCAGACCGGTCAAGGAGTATTTTACCAAACGGTCAATTCAAACCATCGCGCACCAGCCTGGGATTTGGCTGGGAAAGCCACCTGCACATTAAAAAGGCAGACGTGTTTTGCCCTATAACGTAAAGAGCCGCTCAGAATTCTGAGCGGCACCTAGGTCAGGTATCGATATAATGTTGCATGGCAGCGGTTGCCCCGTCTGCCCAGATCATCGACAGCCAACGTGCAAAGGCCGCTGAAAAAACCGCGTTGTGGCCCAGATCGCCATAAAGGCGCTGCTGGTCCAGCCATACTTTGGGGGTGACTTTTGCCGCCCGCGCGGCACCTTGCAGGTCATCCCAGTAGGGATCGTTAGGCGCAATTTCGGTCCCATCCTCGCGGGTGCCTTCGCACATGCGTGCCCACAAAGCTTCGACTAGGGCCAGACCTTCGATTGGGGTGCCTGCGGCAAGCGCATCGCGGATGATGGGTAAGACAAAACCGGGATGGCGTGACGTGCCGTCAAAGGCTACGCGGCGTACTGTATCGCGGATCTCGGGGTTACCAAAACGCCCGTCGATCAGATCAATATAGGCCTTTGCAGTCATTCCCGGCACGGCATCCACATGGGGTGCACTTTCAACTTCGCTAACCTTGCGCAGAAAGGCGCGAATGGTCGGATGCGCCATGCAGCCCGATATCGTTTCAATGTTCAAAATCTCGCCCGGGTTGGCGATGATTTGATGGCCCGCGTTTAACAGGCGCAGCTTCATCGCCTCGAACGTGTGGACGTTATCGGTAAAGGTCGCGCCTGCGCGGTCCCAATCAGGACGGCCAGCGCAAAACGTGTCCTCGATCACCCATTGGCGGAAATTTTCGTGGGTGACAGGGGCGTTGTCGATCACGCCAAATTCACGGGCAAGGGCCAGTTCGGCAGGTCCGGTGGCGGGCACGATGCAATCAACCATCGCGTTAGGGAACGTGCACTGGGCGTCGATCCAAGCCGCCAGATCCGGATCGGACAATTGCGCCAAGCCCAATATGGTCTGACGCAAGATCGCGCCGTTGCCTTGCAGATTGTCACAAGATTGACAGGTGAACGGGCCGTGGCCCGCGTCACGGCGCAGCTTTAACGCGGCGATCATGGCACCAAACGCAGTTGTCGGTGCATCAGGCTGCGCTGCGTCATGCATCATATCGGGATGGGCTGCATCAAACCCGCCTGCCCCGTTCTGGTAATAGCCGCCCTCGGTCACGGTCAGCGACACGATGCGGATCGCAGGCTCGGCCATTTGCGCAATTAGTGCAGCGTTGTCAGCCTCGACCGGGACAAAATCGATCATCGATCCAGTGATTTCCGCAGATTTCCCCTTGGGATCCAGTTCGATCAGCGTCGACAGGTAATCCTGCGCCTTCAGGCGCTCGCGCTGCGCGGAATCAGCGGCGCGCACACCTGCGCCTATGATGGCCCAATCATGGGCTTGCCCCATGTCCATCAGGCGGTGCAAATACCACGCCTGATGGCCACGGTGAAAGTTGCCAAGGCCAATATGAACGATCCCCGGGGACAGATCTGCGCGCTCGTAGGACGGCACGCGGATGTCTGAAGGCAGGTCTTTAAGTGCTTTTAGAGTCAACGGCTGTGCCATCAAATTCTCCGGTTCGGGGGGATGACGGACGCGCTTAGCTCATCCACTGACCGCCGTCGACGTTGTACGTCTGCGACACGATGTAATCGGATTCGGCGGAGGCAAGGAAGATCGCCATGCCAGTCAAATCCGCGGGAACGGCAAAGCGGCCTGCGGGCACCCCTGCTGCAACTTCGGCCTTTTTCTGACCGGGTTTCTTGTTTTCCAGCTTGGCAAACATCGCATCGACATGATCCCAATGCGCACCATCCACCACACCGGGTGCGATGGCATTGACGTTGATGCCGTGGCGGATCAGATCCAGCCCTGCTGATTGTGTCATCGAAATGACCGCCGCCTTGGTCGAACAATAGACCAGTACGACAGCCTCGCCGCGCCGACCGGCTTGGGACGCCATATTGATGATCTTGCCGCCATGGCCTTGCTTGATCATCTGCTTTGCGGCCGCCTGCATGGTAAATAGCGTACCCGCCACATTCACGGCATACAGCTTGTCAAAGCTGGCGCGGGTTATGTCGACGGTTTCAGAGGCATCAAACAGGGCGGCGTTATTGATCAGAATATCCAGCTTGCCCGCGTGGGACACTACTGATGCCATGGCAGCATCAATGCTGGCCTGATCGCTTACGTCGATCTGGACGGCATAGGCCCCGTCGCCCAATTCGGATGCCGCTTCCCGAGCCGCGTCCAAATTGATGTCGGCAATCGCGACGGTCGCCCCTTCGGCGATATAACCTTCAGCAAAACCACGCCCAATGCCACGTGCGGCCCCGGTAATCAGGGCTGATTTTCCTGCAAGCCGTTTCATCCAATGCGCAGTCCTTGGGCGTCGAAGCGGTGTATCTGGTCAGCCAATGGCGTCAGATAGATGGTGTCGCCGTGGCGGGCTTCGATGTCGCCGGTGATGCGGACCGTCATCATGTCCATCAGGCCGGTGTCATGCACGTGGATAAAGGTGTCCGAGCCGAGATGTTCCGCCACGCCAACGCGGCCTTTCCATGCGCCTTCGGTTTTTGAAACGGTCAGATGCTCGGGGCGGATGCCGATGGTGGTGGCGTCATGCTTGGCGGCCTCGGACCCTTCGATCAGGTTCATCTTTGGCGACCCGATAAAGCCCGCAACGAATTTGTTGCGCGGGCTGTGATAAAGCTCAAGCGGAGAGCCGACCTGTTCAATTACACCGGCCTGCAAGACAACAATCTTGTCAGCCATTGTCATGGCTTCGACCTGATCGTGGGTCACATAGATCATGGTGGTTTCGAGCTTTTTGTGAAGCTCCATAATCTCCAGACGCATGCCAACGCGCAATGCGGCATCCAAGTTGGACAGCGGTTCGTCGAACAGGAACGCCGCAGGTTCGCGCACAATGGCACGGCCAATGGCCACACGCTGGCGCTGTCCGCCCGAAAGCTGGCCGGGTTTGCGATCAAGGTAATCTGTCAGGTTCAGCGCTGCGGCTGCCGCGTCGATCTTGGCTTTCTGCGTTGCCTCGTCAATGCCCGCCATGCGCATTGGAAAGGCGATGTTTTTGCGTACCGACATGTGCGGATAAAGCGCATAGGACTGGAACACCATCGCAAGGCCGCGCTTTGCAGGGGGCAAAGTGGTCGCGTCCTTGTCGTTGATACTGATGTGGCCCGAAGTGGTATCTTCCAGACCCGCAATCAGACGCAGCAACGTGGATTTTCCGCAACCCGACGGGCCGACAAATACCACGAATTCGCCTTCGTTGATCTCAAGATCGAGCGGCGGAATGACTTCCACTTCGCCAAAGCTTTTCGTGACTTGGTTTAGGGATATCTTGCCCATTATGTAAGTTCTCCCGTTTTGCGGGGCCGGTTGCTGGCCCGAAGGTGGTCGGTGACCGCCATGGATGAAATTGTATTGCTCTGGATGCTCACTTGACCGCTCCGAATGTAAGGCCGCGCACCAGCTGTTTCTGGCTGAACCAGCCCATGATCAGGATCGGTGCGATGGCCATCATCGAGGCCGCAGACAGTTTGGCGTAAAACAGACCCTCGGGGGCCGAGAAGCTGGCGATGAACGCAGTCAATGGGGCGGCGTTTACAGTGGTCAGAATGATCGTCCAAAAGGCCTCGTTCCACGCCAGAATGATGTTAAGCAATATGGTGGATGCAATGCCCGGCAGCGCCATTGGCGTCAGCACATAGATGATCTCGGACCGCAGCCCGGCCCCATCCATGCGCGCCGCCTCGAGGATCTCGCCCGGGATTTCCCGGAAGTACGTGTACAGCATCCAGACAATGATCGGCAGGTTGATCAGCATCAGCACCACGATCAGCAAGATGCGGCTATCCATGACGCCCAGCCATTTCGCCAGCAGGACCAGCGGATACAGAACGCCAACTGCGGGCAGCATCTTGGTCGACAACATCCACAGCAAAATATCCTTGGTCTTGCGACCGGGAACGAAAGCCATCGCCCACGCTGCAGGCACAGCGATCAAGATACCCAGCAACGTCGATCCCACTGCGATGATGATCGAGTTCATCAACGCCTTTGGATAGTTCGACCGTTCCTGAACGGCTGCATAGTTTTCAAGCGTCCAGTCAAAGAACAACCAGACGGGCGGATCGGAAATCGCAGCGGCTTCGGTCTTGAACGATGTCAGAAATGTCCAAAGGATCGGAAAGAACATCGTCAGACCAAACGCCCAAGCGAGAGCGGTCCACATGATCTTTTTCTGGGGAGTAATAGCGCGTGACATAGAGCTCTCCTTTTCCTCAGTTATCGAGGTTTTTGCCAACGATCCGCATCAGGAAGATCGCGACGATGTTGGCAAGGATGACGGCGACGATACCACCTGCGGACCCAAGACCGATGTTCTGGCTTTCAAGCACGCGCTGATACACAAGATAGGTCAGTGTGCGGGTGCCGAACGCGCCGTTGGTGGTGACAAAGATTTCGGCAAAGATCGACAAAAGAAAGATCGTCTGGATCAAGATCACAACGGTGATGGCACGGCTGAGATGGGGCAGAATGATAAACCGGAACCGCGAAATTGCAGGGGCACCGTCCATCTCGGCGGCCTCAAGCTGTTCACTGTCCAAAGATTGCACAGCAGTCAGCAAGATCAGTGTCGCAAAGGGCAACCACTGCCAGGCTACAATGATGATGATCGAGAAAAGCGGTGCCTGGCTGAGAAAGTCAAAGGGCTGCAGGCCAAAGAATTTGTACCCGTAAGAAAACAATCCGTTGTCGACGTTGAAGAACATGTTC
>JAPKCR010000632.1 GCA_026421135.1 Sulfitobacter sp.
TCGCAAGGGTCCGGTTTAGGTGTAGGGGATTGAAAACAGGTCATCTTTGAGGAGTGGCGCAACCCATGTCTGATACATCCAAATTGAACCCCGCCACCATTGCAGCACAGGCCGCCGGTGCCGTTGATCCACAAAGCGGCGGCGTTGTGCCCCCATTGCAGATGGCGACGACCTACCTACGTGATGCGCAATATCAACCCTTGCGGCCTGACAACATCTACCTGCGTGATCAAAGCGACATTGTGCGTGTCGCTGAGACCGTATTAGCACAGCTTGAAGGGGCGTCCGAGACATTGCTGTTTCCGTCCGGCATGGCCGCAATTGCGGCTGCGTTTCGCACCGTCCCCAATGGCGGCCGTGTCTTAGTGCAATCGCAAATCTACTGGGGCACAACCAAATGGTTGCGCGATTTCTGCACCCGGCGGGGGATCGAAATGCAAGAAGTTGAAGCCTCTGACGTCACCACGTTTGGCGCTGCCTGTGCTGCGTTCAAACCGTCACTTGTGTTGATCGAGACGCCTTCGAACCCGTGGCTGCGGATCACGGATATCGAAGCCGCTGCCAAGGCTGTTCATGCCGTAGGTGGCCTGTTGATGGTGGACAGCACCGCCGCTACGCCCGTGCTGCAAAAGCCGCTGGCATTGGGCGCAGACATCGTAATGCATTCTGCAACCAAGGGGATAAATGGCCATTCGGATGTTTTGGCCGGCGTGTTAGCGACCAACGACACGGACGCGTCAATATGGACCGATATCAAAGCCGATCGCCATGATGCGGGTGCTGTGATTGGACCGTTCGAAGCATGGCTGTTGGTGCGCGGCATGCGGACCCTGCCCTTGCGGATGCGGGAAATGTCGCGCAATGCGCAATCGCTGGCCGAGTTCCTGGATCAACATGATCAAGTGGAAACCGTGATGTACCCCGGCCTGCCCGGCCACCCTGGTCATGATGTCGCCACCCGCCAAATGAGCGGTGGATATGGCCCGCTGCTGTCCTTTGTCGTTAAAGGTGGGGCAAAGGCCGCATTGGCCGCCGCCGGAAAGCTGGCGCTGTTTCACCGTGCAACATCGCTGGGCGGGGTCGAAAGTCTGGTCGAACATCGCCACACGATCGAGCCGCACACTGGCATTCCCGAAGGCCTTCTGCGCCTGTCGGTGGGGATCGAAGATATCGATGACTTGAAGGCGGATTTGTCCCAAGCCCTGACAGTCTAGCGTTAACCTGAAATAACGAGGGGCGCGCCTTTTTCAATGGGCGCGTTATCGCTTGGTGGTGGCGAACGGCGAGCGACAGCTTTTCACCGCAGATGTTCATGATCAGGCCACGTCAAAACCGTTGACGTGCAATTCGTATTTTATATATTCATGAAATATGGAATCAGTACTCATAAATCGACTTTCGACGCTTAGTCACCCGCAACGGATGGGAGTATTCCGTTTGCTCATGCGGCGTTATCCGGATGAATTGCCAGCGGGTGAAATTGCCCAAGTTCTAGCCCTCAAATCCAGCACGACATCGGTGTATCTGTCCGCATTGACCCAAGCGGGGATGATCTTGCAACGGCGGGACGGCACGCGACTGCTGTACGCGGTGAACCTGGACGCCACCCGCGAGGTCGTCTCGGATCTGTTTCTAGGGTGCTGTCGGGGTCGGGCCGATGTCTGCCCTCCCCAGCTTGCCGATCTACTGAAGGGCATCGCCCCCTCCTCAGGTCCAAAGTATAATGTCTTGTTCGTGTGCGCGGGCAATTCTGCACGGTCGATCTGTGCCGAAACGATCCTGCGCGACGTGGCAGGTGACACGTTCACGGCCTATTCAGCGGGCACGGCGCACCGTTCAGACCTGAACCCCTTTGCCGTGGAAATGTTGCGGTCCAAAGGGCATGACGTGTCCCATCTGAGGTCCAAGAACATCGCCGAATTTCAGGGTTTCGACGCGCCTAAGTTGGATTTTGTCCTTACCGTTTGTGACCGCGCGGCAAACGAAGACTGTCCGACGTGGCCCGGGCAGCCCGTTTCAGGGCATTGGGGCATGGCAGACCCCGTAAAGGTTCAAGGCACCGATGCCGAAAAATGCCTGGCCTTTAACCAAACCTATGGCGTGCTGCACAGCCGGATCAGCGCCTTCACGTCGCTTTCGTTCGGGTCGCTGGATCGAGCGGCCTTGCAAAAACAGGTCGACGCAATCGGCAAAGACACATCTCTACAGGAATGAACCATGACAACATATGCACTTAACGGCCTTGGCCGGATCGGTAAAATTGCCCTGCGCCCCTTGCTCGAACGGGGTGCCAAGATCGCATTCATCAATGATGCGGTGGGCGACCCGGCCATGCATGCGCATCTGCTGGAGTTCGATTCCGTCCACGGGCGCTGGCCTGCCGAGT
>JAPKCR010000633.1 GCA_026421135.1 Sulfitobacter sp.
AGATCGGCAAAGGCCACAAGAGCCAAGGCCATCGCGAGGGTATTGCCGCAAAGCGCGCCAAGCCGTTGGCTGAAATCCAGCATCGCGACCGCGCCCGGTCCTTGTCTTGCTGCGACAGCCGTTTCAAGCCAGATGCTGGCCAGCGCACCGAATGTGAGAATGATTGCTGCCATGCCTCGGCGTCCGATGGCGGGGTTGGCAGGTTTCGTTGGCGTTCTAACCGGTTGTTCTGTGCCCAGACGCAGGGCAAGAACCAGCGTAAGCGTCGCCACTGCGAAGAATGTGATGGTATAAGCCGCAGCGGCCTGCAAAGCGAGAACCCCTCCGCCAAACAAAAGGGCAATCGCAACCGCCGCACGGGGCAGTTGACGAATGACTGTGGGTGAGCCGAACCGCCCCCTGACATTACAAAATGCTGTAAACGCCATTGCTGCGACTGTCGCGGGCAATGACAGGGCGAGTATGACAACGACCTGCGAGGCCAATGCTTTGGTGCTCGGGTCAAATTGAGGGGCAAGCGAGCCCACAATATTCGAAGCCGTGAGTGCAATAGCAATGGCGAGCGCTGCGCCAATGGCCAACGCGGCACCACCCGAATGCGCCAGAATACGCCACAGGCTGACACCAGCCGCTGCACGTGCAGCGACAAGCGGAATGAACACGACACCCACAACCTGGCTAAGCGCCTCTGTAAGGCTGGTTACAAGACGCCTGCCCAATAGGAACGCGTCTGCGTCAGTGCCGACCCCCATACGCCTTGCAATAAGGTAGGAGACGAGAAGCGCGATAAGAATGCCGAGCGCTTGGCCCGCAAACTGCGCAGATCCCGCGGCGATCAAAGATATGCCGCGGGAAGCTGTTGGTGCCATTTTTTCGGGGGCATCCAGAACCTGATCGGTCGGGCGCATTTTTCAGCTCAGGCCTGAACTTCGCTCTTTACCAGATTTGGCGTTACTGGTGCACTCTTCCGTTTGGAAACCTGTGCCGGTACCACAACCATACCTAGTGCATATCGTTCAATCACGAACTGGCTCAAGTCGTTTGCCATGGTGTATTTGAACGCACCCGGTTTTGAAGTTTTGCTGAGACTGACGCGCGCCTTGCGCAGCCCGCCGGACTTCAGTTTGACATAAAGCATTGTCTTTCTGTCGTCTGAACCTGTGGACAGGCTGGGCACGACCATCTCTTGGCCATCGATCTTATCGATATGAGAAACCGTGCGACCACCATCGCCTTCCAACCACATTTCAGGGTTACGCGGTGCCAGCTCACGCTTGTTCACCTTCAGGGCGAGCTTGAGCGCTTTGCGACCGGTCTTTGCCAGCATGGAATAGGCGATCCGGCTAAGCAGCATAAGCTCGGCTGGGATGGAAACGGGGCGACGCACGAGTCTGTTGTTCATGCGCGCGCGCAACCGTTTGCTTACTCCGTGACCAAAGTACGCTTGTGTGGGTCCGACAAGTCCCGGCTTCACTTGAAAGCGCATATCATAGCGCAGAATTCTGTCACGTTCGATAGCGGCTATTTCGGAGCGGACAGGCCTAGGGCCACATAGGTTCATTTCGCCACTGATAATATTCAGCAACTGCGGCAGTTCATCCAAACGTGTTTCCCGCAGAAGACCGCCTAGAGGGGTCTCGATATTTGAACCAACCGGTAATGTCCGATCTTTGGTCAATTCCTGCGCCCGCTTGCTGCAAAGCGTACGGAACTTTATGATCTTAAATACCTTTTGGTCTTTCCCAAGTCTTTCAGCGCGATAGAAAATCTGCGGGCCTTGCGTGACCAGCAATGCTATCGAAATGATAACCAAGAGTGGAAAAACCATAAGCAGTAAACCTGCCGCTAATGAGAAATTGTAAAATCTATATACGGTCCAACTTTTCGGCTGAAATCCGATTTCAATTTTTTGCCGAGCCTTCATAATGTAATCCCCGAATTAAATCAAAGTAAGGCAGTAAAAATCCGCCCATTACCGCTCGATATAAATGCCTCAGTAATGCAGAATCTATTCTCTGGCGGAAATTGCCAGAACCATTCTGTCTGTATACTAACAGCTACGGTAGACCGGAGCCATTAGGGTGCTGTACCCATTGGTCAGCTGAATTCTTTAAATACAAACTTGGAAGAACTCTTTCCATCGGCGGAAAAAGGCCAGAACCACTTATCTATTACACATTGTTGCCATAGTTCGTCACGAAAGTTAATGGAAAATCACACTTTTGCTTGAATAAATGTTAATAACTGACTGAGATCGGGTCTTCGCTTGAATTTTAGGCACCCCTTGAGGTCGCGCTAAACCCGGCCAGCAAACGCTAGTATACGCTGTAGGTATCTGATAAAAATTACTATTTTTATGGATTCTGAACCCTTTGTCGTCGCTAA
>JAPKCR010000056.1 GCA_026421135.1 Sulfitobacter sp.
TGGTCCTGATCTTTGGGGGCCGGGGGTTAGCCCCCGGCTCGACACCAGTTTACGTTAGCGCGCGCCAGCCAATATCTCTTCGGAAAAACCCACCCGGCCAATCAACTGCATTCACCATCTCATAGGCCCGGGCTTGCGCCTCGGCCAGGCTGTCCCCTCGGGCGGTGACGTTTAATACACGGCCACCGACGGCGACGATCCGCCCGTCCTGCTCTGCAGTGCCAGCATGAAACACCATATTGCGGCTATTCTCAGGTAAGGCATCCAAGCCGCTGATTACGCTACCTTTGTCATAGGCACCAGGATAGCCCAATGCGGCCATCACGACTGTTACCGCATGATCCTCGGCCCAGTTCACCTGCATACCCGACAAGCGGGTTTCAGCGGCTGCGTGGAGCAGATCAAGCACCTGCGCGCCAAGCCGCATCATCAGGACCTGGCATTCAGGGTCACCAAAACGGGCGTTGTATTCCACCAGCCGAGGTGCGCCGTCTTTGATCATGAGTCCCGCGTACAGCACACCCTGATAGGGCATCCCGCGTTTGGACATCTCTGCCATCGTAGGGCGGATAATCTCGGCCAAGGCGCGTTCAGCGATTTCATCCGTCAAAACAGGGGCGGGGGAATAGGCCCCCATGCCGCCGGTGTTCGGCCCTGTGTCGCCATCACCGACACGTTTGTGGTCTTGGGCTGTCCCGATGGGCAGCACTGTATCGCCGTCGCAGAGCACGAAGAATGACGCTTCTTCACCCTCCATGAATTCTTCGATCACGACCTCGGCACCGGCGTCACCGAATGTGCCATCAAACATGGTATCGACGGCGGCCAATGCTTCGGCGTCCGTTTCTGCGATGATTACGCCCTTGCCAGCGGCCAGACCGTCGGCCTTGATTACAATGGGGACGGGGTGGTCAGCCAGATAGGCGCGGGCAGACGCGGCATCGGTAAAGTGGCCATAGGCCGCAGTGGGCGCGTTTGCGGCATCGCAAATTTCCTTGGTGAACGCTTTTGATGCCTCAAGCGCTGCGGCGGCTTTGGACGGGCCGAATACCAGAAAACCAGCGTTACGCAGGTCATCTGCCACGCCAGCGGCCAAAGGTGCCTCTGGTCCAATAATGACGAAATCAATGCTGTTTTCATCGGCAAACCCGACCACAGCTGCGCCATTGTTGATGTCAAAGGACGCACACTCTGCAATTGCCGCGATGCCTGCATTGCCCGGTGCCACAATCAGCTTGTCGCACTTGGGGTTCTGTAGAACGGCCCAAGCAAGGCTGTGTTCACGCCCGCCGCTGCCCAAAATGAGGATATTCATGAATGCGCTCCCTTGGCCTTGGTTGCTGCGCGTTCTAAGCTGGGGCCGTGAAATACACAAGCCAGACCCGAGCCCATACTCGAAGGACGCCCGCATGGACCTGATCGACGACCCTCGCGAGGGCCAAAACAGCCCCGAATTCACCGTGACGGAGCTGTCTGGGGCGATCAAACGGGTGATCGAGGGGGAATTTGCCCATGTCAGGATTCGCGGAGAGGTCGGGCGCGTGAGCCGTCCGCGGTCGGGGCATATCTATCTGGACCTCAAGGATGACAGTTCGGTGATTTCGGGTGTGATCTGGAAGGGCGTGTCGGCGCGCCTGGAAACCCAACCCGAAGAGGGCATGGAGGTGATCGCCACGGGCCGCATCACCACTTTCGGCGGACAGTCGAAATACCAGATCGTGATAGAAGACATCAAACCTGCTGGCATGGGCGCGTTGATGGCGCTGCTGGAAAAACGCAAGGCGGCGCTGGCCGCCGAAGGGTTGTTCGCACCGGAACGCAAACGCCCGCTGCCCTATTTGCCAGATGTGATCGGGGTGATCACCTCTCCCTCTGGGGCAGTGATCCGCGATATTTTGCACCGTTTGCGCGTCCGGTTTCCGCGAAAAGTGTTGATCTGGCCGGTGGCCGTGCAGGGCACGAAATGCGCACCCGATGTTGCACGTGCAATCGAAGGGTTCAACAAGCTGACGCACGGCGGGGCGATCACGAGACCTGATTTGCTGATCGTCGCGCGTGGTGGTGGATCAGTCGAAGATCTCTGGGGCTTTAACGAAGAAGTCGTGGCGCGCGCTGCGGCTGCGTCTGACATCCCGCTGATCTCGGCCGTGGGTCACGAGACAGACACGACCCTGATCGACTATGTGTCCGACATCCGCGCCCCCACGCCCACGGCAGCCGCTGAATTGGCGGTGCCTGTGCGCCACGAGCTGGTCGCATGGCTGGACGGTCAAGAGGCCCGCATGACCCGTGCGCTTAGCCAAGGTTTGGCACGGCGTGATCAGCGGTTGCGCGATATGGCGCGGGCCTTGCCACGGGCCGAAAGCTTGTTGGATGGACCACGTCAAAGGTTGGATGTTCTGGCTGGGAGGCTTGGCCCTGCGCTCACTGCGGGCGTTCAGAAACGCAAGGTACGGCTGGCGAATATGTCAGGCGCGTTGCGCCCCGGCACGCTGACCCGCGCCTTGCAGGCTGAACAGCGTCGGTTGGCCGCTTTGTCGCTGCGGTTTCGCCCCGAGGCATTGGTGCAAGACCACCTTCGCAAAACGGAGTCATTCCAAGCGCTTGCGCGGCGTCTTTCAGATGCTGGCCAGCGCCAAACCCAAGGATGGCGCAAACAGGTTGCGGGGCTTGATCGGTTGCACGAAATGCTAAGCTACAAGTCGACCCTAGCGCGGGGCTATGCTGTGGTGCGCGGTGATGGCGGGTTGGTCACGACCAAAAAGGCGGCCAAGGCTGCCACGTCGCTTGAAATTGAATTCGCGGACGGGCGCATGCAAATCGGCGGTACTTCGGCACCGCGCAAAGCTGCGAAAAAGGCCCCCGAACAGGGCAGTCTATTTTAGACGCGGCTTGTCTAAACACCGATCCTTGGACCGAGGCACAACAGCTTTTCGTCAATGTCTTCGGCCTCGTAGAGTTCGGTTGTGGGGCTGTCATTTTCAAACCGCGCAATCAATCCGCCGTTGCCCAGTTGGAACGTCCAGCATTGCGCATCGGGGTTGTCGTCATAGGTGAAACAAATTTGGCCATTGTCCTCGTACCATTGCCCGGGTTTGCATTCGCCATCTAGAAACGACCATTCAACACGGCGGTTCTCAAGATAGCGTTCCGCGCCGTAGTTCTGGCCATTGCTGTTGTAAAACAACGTCTTGCCACGGGTATAGGCGTCAAATTCTTCGGCAGTCATGGTCGATTGGGCAGCTAGCGGTGCGGCGATGACCATGGCTAGGAACATAAGGATGTGTTTCATGGATCAAATCTTGCCAGAAACCGTGCGGCTGTTCCAGCGGCGATACTCACGGCTCAGGCGGTTTGCTGCCAGCGCGCGACACGGCGGTCCATGACGCGTCGCCAAAGCGGGGGCACAAGCGCAAGAACCGCCATCACCGGCAAGGATCGCGGTAGAACCGGCATCGTGTCTAGTGTGAGTTCCAGCGCGGGAAAAGCGCGGGCAGGGCGCATGTGGTGGTCGGAATGACGCGGCGCGTTCAGCATCATCGCTGAGGAATACCACGAAGGCGCATTCCAGCTGTGTTGAGGTCCGACGGGTTCCATACGCCCATCCGTTCTGCGCTGGCGGCGCAGCCCATAATGCTGCACGTAATCCGACAACAACAGTTGCATCTGCGCGTAAAAGGCAATGGCACGCAGAGCAAGAACACCGCGACCTCCTGCGACTAGAGCGGCACAGCCGAGCGACAGCAAGGCCCCGGAAATATAGGCGACATAGGGGTGGCTAAGCACAGATTGACCTGCGGCGCGCGCGCGGTGACTGGTGTCGGCCCGCAGCCCCGCCAAGAATTCGCCACGTAGCACACGAAGGGCATATGCATAGAACCCTTCGCCTAGGCGGGCAGAATTCGGGTCAGCATCGGTCGCAGCGTGGACGTGATGCACACGCAGATGCGCCGACACGTGATGACCGTGCAAAAGCGTACAATAGATTGCCGTTCCAATACGCCTTGGCCAGCGGCTGCTGGCGTGGATCAGTTCGTGCGCGTTCGAGTTCGAGATTTGGCCGAGAAATAGCCCGGATCCGAGGTATATCAACACCTTATCTGCAACACTTAACCCGTTGTTGCCGGCCAGCGCCCAAACGGCCAAAGGCAGTAGCGCAAAATGCGCGGCAGCAAGGAACAGGCTTATACCGCGCCCTGTTTCATCGCGCGTTGGCGTCAGTCGCTCGATGCGGTCTAGGAAAAATACCAGCACCGTGATCGACAGCAATGCCGCCAGCGGCCACGGCCCGCCAAAAAGACAGGCCAGCGCCAAAAGTACGGCGGGGGTCAGGCTGGCGATGGCGTACCAGATCATCTTTTAGGCTCCGATTTTGATCCCGTCAGGGTATGCTCGTTTCTTATAGGCTAATTGCGGCGCGAAAAAGGGCACACCCTGTCACAGGCACCGCGTAAAGTGCGAGGGAAAGGTCGTTTTTCGAATGTGCCGGGCGGCGCAACTTTGATAGTCTGGCCACAACAACCTGGCGAGGGGGCCGATATGGCATTTGATGAGCACAAAAAGTCTGACGGCAAAGGCCCCGAAAAAGGCGTTTGGAAATCCGGCAAGGGCAAAGGGCGCACCCATACAAAGGGGCGTCAATTGGAAGATGCCGCATGGGACGAGGTGCGCGCATTGTTGGGCGACAAACCCCGCCGCGCTGATTTGCTGATCGAACATCTGCATCTGATCCAAGACGAATATGGCTATCTGTCCGCCGCCCATCTACGTGCCTTGGCCGAGGAAATGCGCCTGAGCATGGCCGAGGTCTACGAGGTCGCGACCTTTTATGCCCATTTTGACGTGGTTAAAGAGGGCGAGACGCCGCCCCCAGCACTGACCATCCGCATCTGCGATTCCCTGGCCTGCGAGATCGCAGGAGCACAGGCGCTAAAGACAGCCCTCGAAGATGGCCTGAATCCGGCTGAGGTTCGTGTCGTACGCGCACCTTGCATTGGCCGCTGCGACACTGCACCTGCGCTGGAGATCGGTCATAACTTTGTCGATCACGCCACGCTGGAAAAGGTCGAGGCGGCGATTGCTGCGGGCGATACCCATGTGCATGTTCCAGACTACGAAGATTTTGCCACCTATGCCAAGGACGGCGGTTACGAGACGTTAAAGACCCTGCGCAGCACAGGAGACTGGAAAGCAGTACAGGGCCAACTGCTTGAGGCCGGCTTGCGTGGTCTAGGCGGCGCAGGGTTTCCGTCGGGCAAGAAATGGGGCTTTGTGCGCGGCAATGCAGGTCCGCGCTATATGGCTGTGAACGGCGACGAGGGCGAACCGGGGACGTTCAAAGACCGCTGGTATCTGGAGCGTGTGCCGCATCAGTTTCTTGAGGGAATGTTGATTGCCGCATGGGCAGTAGAGGCAGACAAGGTATTTTTGTACATGCGCGACGAGTACCCTCAGGTGCTGGCGCTGCTGCGCACGGAAATCGCGGCGCTTGAAGACGCGGGGATTGTTGAACCCGGCTATATCGATCTGCGTCGTGGGGCCGGGGCCTATATCTGCGGTGAAGAATCCGCAATGATCGAAAGCATCGAAGGCAAACGCGGCTTGCCACGCCACCGTCCACCCTATGTGGCGCAGGTGGGCATCTTTGGCCGCCCGACCTTGGTGCATAACGTCGAAACACTGCTTTGGGTCACGCGGGTTTGTCGCGAGGGGCCGCAGGTGCTGAACACTACGGTCAAGAATGGCCGCACAGGACTGAGGAGTTTTTCTGTCTCGGGGCGTGTGGCCAAGCCGGGCATGTATCTGCTGCCTGCCGGTTCAACGACAAACGACATAATTGACGCCGCTGGCGGCATGGCGGATGGCCATGTGTTCAAGGCGTATCAACCGGGTGGGCCGTCCTCGGGGCTATTGCCTGCGTCGATGGCGGATCTGGTGATGGATTTTGACATTCTGCAAGAACACGGGTCGTTCATCGGATCGGCTGCGGTTGTGATTTTATCCGAAGTTGACAGCGCCAAGGCAGCGGCGCTGAACATGCTGCGGTTCTTTGAAGACGAAAGCTGTGGCCAATGCACGCCTTGCCGTGTTGGCTGCGAAAAGGCGGTCAAAATGATGGAGGCGGATCATTGGGATCAACCGCTGCTCGAAGAGTTGTCCCAAGCTATGGTTGATGCATCGATCTGCGGGCTTGGGCAGGCCGCGCCAAACCCAATCCGGCTGGTGATGAAGCATTTCGCGGACGAGATTTAGTCCTCACGAATGGCAACATAGTCCGCTTGTCTATCCGATTGCGGAGTGCACCGGTCCGTGGATCGCAAAACAGTTCGGCCGCGAGTTCACCTTGGATTTTCCGTAGCGGCTGGGCCAATTGGCAACAAGCATTCGATAAAACCTTTCCGTTTGGGTTGTGTCAATCACCATATTAGCACTCAATAGTTGCATTCTGATGGTCGTTGGACCATCTTGGGGTTGAAATCTACTTGGGATCACAATTTCAGGTGATGCGCTGCCAGAATGGAAACGTAGCCATGGCCATACATTCTATCCGTCTGCTTGTTAGTTTGACTGTTTTTGCGATATGCGCCTTGGTCCAAACTTTGCAGGCCGAAGGGGCAAAACTGAGCCTCGCGGCGGCTCTAAGTCCCCCACAGACGACCGCTGATCAAAATGGATATATCGACATTATCGCCAAGGAAGCTTTTGAGCGCGCTAATGTTGGACTTGGTTATCAATCTACTACAGTTCGTCGTGGAATGTTTGGTTCCGCCTCAGATGAATTTGACGGCTTTATAGCGGCCCCCATAATGGCCGCGCCTCAGTTGAAGCCTTTAGTTCGTGTGCTGGAACCGATTTTTGCCAGCATCGCAGGAGGTGTCTTTCTGCGCGACGGTATCGAGATTAATACGCTCTCTGATTTCAGTAAGTACCGCGTAGGCTATTCCATGGCCTGCAAGCGAGCGGCAATGTTGCTAAAGGACGTGCCGGATAAATATGCGGCGCATTCGCCCGCGCTTTTAATGGAGATGCTTGCCCAGAACCGAATTGATGTCGCCTTCATCTTTTTCTCGCAGGCCCGTCATATCGCCAGCGAGAGAAAGACTACGGGGCTAAAGTTCTCGAAATATATGAATTACTCGCGGCTGTATATCCATCTGAACCCCAAACATGCTGAAATTGCGCCAGAGTTGGCGCGTGCTATCCGGTCTATGAAAGTTGACGGGACTTACTTCAAGATCCTCGGTCTGGCCAATACTGGGACGAAACAGGATGTTTCGGAGTGATATACCGGTTTTTCCCAGCGGGCATACGAAGGGAAATCTTCAAGGCGATCTGGGGGCCGATGATCGGCTTGATTATTGTCGCATGTCTCGTCCCATCGGTTTTCTACTACGACATTTCCGAAGCGCGCTTGAAAGAGCGCGTTGATAATCTGGCCGCCAGTACTGTCCCAACGATGCAAGATGACATCTGGCAATATGATCTGGAGAGCGCCCAAAGACTTCTCGATAGCTATGTCGAGATTGGGGTCGTTACAGGGGCAACGGTTTCCGACGGGAACTTGATTAACCTAGTTGCAGGCGCTGTTGACCAAAAGTCGTCTGCCTACCGGTTGGAAACGCCTCTCTTCGGAGCAGGCCCCTCAAGCGGTGTGCAGATCGCTACACTGTTCCTTGAGGTCTCGAGAGGCGAGATATGGGAAGTGATACTTCTCCGAATAGCGGTCACGATTATCATCTCGGTTATTTTTATTTTCTTCATTGGTTTTATGGTGTTGCAGCTTTTGGATCGCGCTGTGTTAAGACCGATCCTCAAAATATCGGATACCCTAAAGCAATTTCCCAATGAATGGGAGACGCTTACAATCGACTTGGACGATGGGCCAATCCAACGCCCTCGGGACGAACTGACAGGCCTCGTGAATGCGATTCACGGCATGCGCGAGCAGATTTTGTCATCGCAGGCTGCTGGGAAGCGTTCGGAAAAAAAGCTGACCTACGCAGCCCGTCTGGCGCGGCTTGGCTATGCAACTTTTGACGTCACACTGGACAAGTTTCTTGAATGTGATCCGATCTTTGCACAGGCCCTCAATATGACCGTACAGCAGGTTACTGATATGAATGTGCGGCAGCTTTATGTGGGTTCATTATT
The DNA here is from genome assembly GCA_026421135.1 of Sulfitobacter sp. GTDB lineage: Bacteria > Pseudomonadota > Alphaproteobacteria > Rhodobacterales > Rhodobacteraceae > Sulfitobacter. Next base: position 8,152 of record JAPKCR010000056.1, read on the forward strand.
GCGAGATGAGAACCCTGAAAAGCTGCAATCCATCCGGGATCGCTTCGAAAAAGGAGAGACTGTCGAAACGACGCTAAAATTTTCGCTCGAGAACGGTGAAATTCGGTATTTGCGCCAAATCCTACGGCCCTTTTATCATCCAAAAACGGGCAACCTTTTGCTCGAAGCCGTATCGCAAGACATCACCGAACAAAAAGCAATCGAAGAACAACTTTTGCAGGCTCAAAAATTGGATGCCATCGGCAAGTTGACGGGGGGCGTGGCCCATGACTTCAACAATTTTCTAGCGATTATTTCTGGCAACATCGAACTGACCCTTCTTACATTAGAAAGCCCAACCGAACGTGCATTTTTAAACGTGGCGCTTTCTGCGGTGGGCAGCGGGGCGAAATTAACCCAGCAATTGCTTTCCTTTGCACGTAAACAGCCGTTGTCACCTACTAATTTTGATGCAGCAAAGCTGGTTCAAGACTCCAGCGCCTTGCTTGACACATCGGTTCGCGAAGCCATCAATCTTGAAATCATTGCCGAAGCTGATCTTTGGAAAGTCTTTGCCGATCCGGAAAAGCTCAAGACAACGTTGCTAAACCTCGCGGTGAATGGGCGTGATGCTATGCCTGACGGCGGAACGCTGACCATTGAGATCACCAATGTCCGGTTGGGCAGTGATTGCGAAACGTCCCATCCAGATGTGACCGCTGGTGAATACGTCTG
>JAPKCR010000634.1 GCA_026421135.1 Sulfitobacter sp.
AATGGCTGAGGCGTTCGCAACTGCCATCAAAGCAGGCCAGTTGGCCCGCGCTGCCGACCCGATGGAGCCACGCGACATGGCGGCCCCGTCGACCCCTGTGATAGGAAAGGCGTTCTTGGTATGACATTGGATCGATTTTATCCGATTTTTGACAACGCCGATTGGGTTGAACGACTTGTCCCACTTGGGATCAAGTTGGTGCAGTTGCGGATTAAGGATGTCGCGCCTGATGTCGTCCGCGATCATATTAGGCGTGCAAAACTGATTTGTGCGCACCACGACTGCACATTGGTCATTAACGATTATTGGCAGGCCGCAATTGATGCCGGTTGCGACTATATCCACCTCGGGCAAGAAGACCTTGATGACGCTGATATCACAGCCATCCGCGCGGCGGGTCTTCGGCTTGGGATCAGCACGCATGATAAGGCAGAATTGAAACGCGCCATGGCGCTTGCCCCTGATTACATCGCGTTGGGGCCTATTTACCCGACGATCTTGAAGAAAATGAAGTGGCATGAACAGGGCATCGCAAAGCTGACCATATGGCGCGACCAGATCGGTAAAACACCGCTGATCGCAATAGGAGGTATGTCGATTGACCGCGCGTCCGGTGCATTTGATGCGGGCGCGGATGTGGTCGCCGCTGTCACTGACATCACACTGAACGAAAGCCCGGAGGATCGTGTGCGCGCATGGCTGGCGGCGACACGATGACGAGATATGCGCGTCAAATTTGCCTGCCCGAGGTGGGCAATGCGGGCCAAGCTGCTATCCAAGCTGCACATGTTCTTGTGGTTGGAGTTGGGGGTTTGGGCGCGCCGGTATTGCAATATTTGGTCGCGGCAGGCGTTGGGCGACTTACATCGGTAGACGGCGATGTTGTGTCCCTGTCCAATCTCCACAGGCAGACCTTGTTTCGTGAGGCTGACGTTGGCAAGGCCAAGGCCGTTGTTGCGGCACGAACACTGCGCGCTCTGAACAACGATTGCGCGATTGAAGCGGTTGAAATCGCGCTTGATCCATCAAACGCGGTGAACCTCGTCGGGCAAAGCACGCTTGTTTTGGACTGCGCCGATAGCTTTGCCACCAGCTATATTCTGTCCGATACATGTAAGGCGTTGGGCGTCCCGCTCATCAGCGCGTCCGTGTTGGGACTTGCAGGCTACGTCGGCGGTTTTTGCCAAGCCGCACCTTCGCTGCGCGCGGTGTTTCCCGACCTGCCAGATCGCGCGGCGACCTGCGCGACAGCTGGGGTTATGGGGCCGGTTGTGGGCATGATAGGTGCCGCACAGGCGCAGATGGCATTGGCGTATATGATTGGCCAAACGCCATCACCTTTAGGCCAGTTGATCCGCTTTGATATGAAAACTTTTCGGTCCAGCGGGTTCCGTTTCGATACAGCACCAGACCCCGCAGCAGACTTGACATTCATCGCCGTCTCAGAAGTCACAGGCCATGATTTTGTTATCGAGTTACGCGACGAAAATGAAGCCATAACGCCGGTTACCGTAGATGCGCAGCGTCTAACCGTCGCGCAATTTGCCGATCAACGACCAACTCCGGCAGCCGATCAACGCGCAGTTTTCGCGTGCCGATCCGGTTTGCGCGCGTGGCAAGCTGCCACGCATCTTCGTTCCTATTGGGACGGCGACATCACTTTAATTGCAATTGGCGACACGCCATCAACTGAAAGATAATCCATATGAAACTGACCTCTTTGACTGCCGCACTTTCCTTTGCGGCCTCTCCCATAATGGCTGCCGATGAGATGACCGTTCTACTTGATTGGTTCATCAACCCGGACCATGGCCCGATCATTGTGGCGCAAGAACTGGGCTATTTCACCGAACAGGATCTTGAGGTCGAAATCATCGCGCCAGCCAATCCATCGGATCCGCCGAAACTGGTCGCCGCAGGTAAAGCAGAGCTGGCGATTTCATACCAACCGCAACTGCATCTGCAAATCCATGAAGGCCTGCCCTTGCAACGTGTTGGAACACTGGTCGCGACTCCTTTGAATTGCCTGCTGGTCCTTGCCGACGGCCCGATCCAATCGCCTGCCGATTTGGCCGGTAAAAAGGTTGGATTTTCAGTCGGCGGCGTGGAAGAGGCTGTCCTAGGATCGATCCTGCGTCACCATGGTTTATCCTTGGATGATGTCGAACTGGTCAACGTGAACTGGTCGCTATCGCCCTCGCTGATGTCAGGACAAGTCGATGCCGTGATTGGTGCGTTTCGTAATTTTGAGCTGAACCAGATGGATATTGAAGGCGTGCCGGGGCGCTGTTTCTATGTCGAAGAAGAAGGCCTGCCATCTTATGACGAACTGATTTATGTGGCCAATTCGGATACGATGGACCGCGATATGATTACAC
>JAPKCR010000635.1 GCA_026421135.1 Sulfitobacter sp.
TTCGTCGACCACCGCAAGCCGCAAATCGGCAAAGCTGACATCGGCCTGAAACACCGCATGCGTGCCGACCAGAATCTGGATCGCCCCACTGTCCAAGGCAGCAAGCTTGGCCCGTCTTTCAGCGCCTTTGTCACGGCCGGTCAGGATTTCCAGAACGACGCCGGCCTTTTCTGCAAGAGGTTGCAGCCCTTCAAGATGTTGACGCGCAAGGATTTCCGTCGGGGCCATCAGCACACCCTGACCGCCGGATTCGACCGCAGCAAGCAGGGCCATAAAGGCCACAAGCGTCTTGCCCGCGCCCACATCGCCCTGCAACAACCGGTTCATCCGCTGAGGGGTGGCCATATCAGCCGCGATTTCCGTGATCGCCCTCGTCTGCGCGTCCGTGGGTTTATATGGCAAAGCAGCTAAAACCCGCGCTTGTAGACGTCCGTCGCCTTTGCTGGGCCTGCCCTTTTTGCGCCGCTCCTTGGCACGGGCCAAAGCCAGCGTTAACTGATGTGCTATCAATTCATCATAGGCCAACCGCTCACGCGCCGGTGCCGTTGCCGATATATCCGCCATTGTTTCGGGGGCATGGGCGGTTTGCACGGCGGTGTTGAAATCAGGCCAACCGGCCTTGGATTTCTGCGATGGGTCTATCCATTCGTCCATTTGGGGCACGCGGGCCAGCGCGGCACGCGTGGCCTTGTACATAAGCTTTTGAGTGATCCCGCCGGTTAATGGATACACCGGTTCAAAGGTCGGGATTTGACCGGCATCTTCCTCGGCAACCACGAAATCCGGGTGGACCATCTGCGCAATCCCGTCAAAAAGCTCGACCCGCCCTGACACAATCCGGCGCGCTCCTTCGGGCAACTGGCGTTTCCAGAAATCGCCGCGTGCATGGAAAAACACCAGTTGGAACGACGACTGGGCGTCCTCGACATGGATACGATAGGCACCGGTCTTATTCGCAGGTGCGCGGTGCGGGCCAACCGTTACCGCAACCGTGACCGTTGCAGGCAAAATTGCATCCTTCACCGTGGGCTGCAGCCGGCGGTCTATTCCGGAATAGGGCAAGGTAAACAGCAGGTCGCGCGGTGCGGTGATGTTCAACTGAATAAAATTCTGGGCGGTCTTGGGACCGATCCCTTCGAGGGTCTCAAGCCCTGAGAAAAGCGGAAATAGCGCTTCGGGCCGACCTGTCATAGGCCCGCAATCAGATCAAGCCAACCATCTTCGTCCAACGTCTCGATCCCTAAATCAGCAGCCTTTTTAGCTTTTGACCCGGCCCCCGGCCCCGCCACCAACAGATCGGTTTTGGCGCTTACTGACCCTGAAACTTTGGCACCCAGACGTTCAGCACGTGCCTTGGCTTCGGCGCGGCTCATTTTCTCGAGCGTGCCCGTGAATACAATGGTTTTTCCTGCAATCGGCGATCCGTCGGTGTTCGGACGCGCGGTTTCCTGAATCGTTAACTCTGCTACCAGCCGGTTGATCGATGCGCGCTCGGCCTCTTGGGCGAAAGTGCTAACCAATGATTGTGCCATCACCGTGCCTATACCATCGACGCCAATTAGATCGTCCCATGCGGCCCCCTCCATTGGCGCTGCTTGTGCCATGACATCCTCAAACGCGTCCCAGGTTGTGTAATGCTGCGCCACCAGATTCGAGGCCGCCTCGCCAACATGGCGTATGCCGAGCGCAAAAATAAGCCGTGAAAGCGGGATTTTTCGTTTGTCTTCAATGGCCTGAAACAGCTTTTCGGCTGATTTATCACCCCAGCCTTCGCGGTTTTTCAGCTGCTGCATACCAGTGCCATAGCGCGTTTGCAGCGTGAATATATCGGCGGGTTCCGCAATCCAGCCATCGGCATAGAATTGTTCGACCTGCTTGGCCCCCAAGCCATCAATATCGAAGGCTGCGCGAGACACAAAATGCTTCAATTTTTCAACAGCTTGCGCTGGACATATCAACCCGCCAGTACAGCGGCGCACGGCATCGCCCTCGTCGCGGATCGCGTCACTGCCACATTCGGGGCATGTCGTGGGGAATTCATAAGGTTGTGCACCGGGGGAGCGCTTTGCCAGATCGGTATCGGCGATTTTTGGGATCACATCGCCAGCGCGGTATACCTGTACCCAATCCCCGATACGAATATCCTTTCCATCGCGAATCTTATTGCCCTTGCTGTCGAACCCTTTGATATAATCTTCGTTATGAAGCGTCGCATTCGACACAACCACACCGCCGACTGTTACTGGTTTTAGCCGCGCCACGGGCGATAAGGCGCCGGTCCGGCCGACCTGAATTGTGATGTCTTCCAGCGTCGTCCAAGCCAATTCAGCGGGAAACTAATGCGCAATTGCCCAACGGGGTGTCGTGGACCGGAA
>JAPKCR010000636.1 GCA_026421135.1 Sulfitobacter sp.
CTACCCGCTCTTCTGTTTTTTCGAGAAATACTGAGATCGTGCTGAGCGCGTTTTATCTATGTATCAGCATCTTAGCGCTATGATTTACGGTTCTTCTTCCTTCGTAATGCTTGACGCAATCAGCTTTGGCCATTCCCTGTCTTTACCTACCGAATTCTGCTGTCATAGTTTACAACAACGGTGCTCCTGCAACTTTTTTTGCTGTTTGCGGCGCTTTTTGGGACCCAATCCAGTTGCCATGAAAGGATAAAAAATGACCAAATTGAAAGTGACTGCCGCACAGATGGTCGACGCGGCACGTGCGCGGATCGATGAGGTCGAAACCCCTGATCTGATCGCGCTGATGGATGACCCTGATGTCGTGATTGTTGATCTGCGAGACATCCGCGAACGCCAGCGCAGCGGCTATATTCCGGGCAGTTTTCATGCGCCACGCGGTATGATCGAATTCTGGATTGACCCTGATAGCCCATATTTCAAACCGATCTTCGGCGAGGACAAGAAGTTTATTTTTCATTGCGCGTCGGGTTGGCGGTCAGCGATCACCACCGCAACGCTGCAGGATATGGGGTTTGAGGCCGCACACCTTCGCGAGGGGTTCTCAACTTGGGAAAAGCACGGCGGTCCCGTCGAATTCCCTGAAAAGAAAGACTAAACAGGATTTCACGTCTGTGATAGGCGTGCTGCACAACGACAAAAGGCATGGCATATGACATCAATTCTGATCCTGAACGGACCCAACCTGAACCTTCTCGGCACGCGGCAGCCTGCGGTCTACGGCTCAACAACATTGGCAGACGTCGAATCTATGTGCCGGTCCCACTGCGACGCGCTTGGCTTTTCGCTAAGTTTTGAGCAATCGAACCACGAGGGTGTGATGATTGATCATATCCATGCCGCCAAGGGCACTCATGCCGGGATTATCCTGAATGCGGGCGCATATACTCATACGTCGATCGCATTGATGGATGCGATTTCATCAGTCGAACTGCCGGTGGTCGAAGTCCACCTTAGTAACATTCACGCCCGTGAAACTTTCCGGCACAAATCCTATATCGCGCCAGTTGCGTTGGGGCAGATATGCGGTTTTGGTGCGCAGGGCTATGTGCTGGCGCTTGATGCTCTTAAAGTGCATTTAGCCAAGTAAGCCGCTGACAATAAACGAAAAAAGGCGGAAGCGCATTTGCGCCCCCGCCCCTCAATCTCGATATCGGGTCGTTTAGCCTTTGGCGGCTTTTGCAACTTCAGCAGCAAAGTCTTCTTTGACGACTTCGATGCCTTCGCCAACTTCCAAACGTACGAAACCTGTGATGGTTGCGCCGGCTTCTTTTGCGGCGGCACCGACTGTCAGGTCAGGGTTCACAACGAATGCCTGGTTCAGCAATGTCACTTCGGACATGTACTTTTGCATACGGCCAACGATCATCTTTTCGATCACGGCGTCAGGCTTGCCGGACTCGCGTGCGATATCCATCTGGACCTGCTTTTCCTTCTCGACCACTGCCGGGTCAAGATCGGCTTCGGACAAGGCAGCAGGATTTACAGCGGCGATGTGCATCGCGATCTGTTTGCCAAGCGCTTCGTCACCGCCGGTCATTGCGACCAGAACACCGATTTTGCCCATGCCGGGTGCAGCAGCGTTGTGCACATAAGAAACAACAAGGTCACCATCGATGGACTGCATGCGGCGTACCGACATGTTTTCGCCGATTGTCGCGATTGCGTCTGTGATGACTGTCGAAACGGGCTTGCCGCCCATGTCGGCCGCGTTCAGCGCGTCAATGTCGGAAACGTTAACCGCAACATTGGCAATGCCGGACACCATTTTCTGGAAATCAGCGTTTTTGCCAACAAAGTCAGTCTCGGAGTTAACTTCGACTGCAACGCCGTGGCCGCCTTCGACTTTAACTGCGACCAGACCTTCTGCAGCGGTACGGCCGGATTTCTTGGCGGCTTTGGCCAGACCTTTGGTCCGCAGCCAGTCAACGGCGGCTTCCATGTCGCCGTCTGTTTCAGTCAACGCCTTCTTGGCGTCCATCATGCCTGCGCCGGTCGTGTCGCGCAGTTCTTTGACCATGGATGCTGTGATTGCCATCGCTTTGGTTCTCCTTGAATTGGGATGATATGAAGGGCAGGTGTTGCCTGCTCTCATGTCTCAAAATGTAGTGGGTGTATGACAGGCAGGGGAATGTCCCCTGCCCGCCCGTCAGCACAGTCGCTTAGGACTTTGCCGCTTCTACAGTTTCCTGCTTGGATTCGATATCCAGTGGCGCATCGGCGCTCATTGCGTCGTTGGAAACAGTTTCGGTGGATGCTGCGCCAACTTCAACGCCGCCTTCTACCAAAGCTTCTTCAACAGGCGCGTCTTCCAT
>JAPKCR010000057.1 GCA_026421135.1 Sulfitobacter sp.
CCTCAGATCCACTCCCGATACCGCGACAAGCCCGCCAAACCGCCGCTCTACGCCGATGCATTCCAAAACCGGCACCTGGCCGCTGCCTGATGTTACAGGTCCATTCATCCGTGCGCGCCTCCCAGCAAATCAAAACTCACCATCCCGCCGTTCTCTCTCTCAGTCTATCTTGAAGTAATCAGGACGTCCCGTCGGCCAGGGATCACCCCACATCTGCTGACCGCCATCTATGTTTAGAACCTCTCCGGTTATAAATTTGCCCGACGGTGCCGCCATATAAACAACTCCTTCGGCAACATCCCATTCGTCGCCCGCCCGGCGCATGGGGTTGGATTCCTTGAACGTCGCGGCACCCTCGGCTGGATAATTTCCAAACCCGGTACTTTCGCAGCATCCAGGTGCGACACAGTTCACACGTACACCGTAAGGTGCCCATTCAACTGCGACAGATTTGGACAGGAATATCACCCCGGCGCGTGCCGCGGCGGTATGGGCGATACCGGGCATTCCGCGCCAGACATCTGCGACGATGCTGACAATATTGCCCTGGGTTCCGGTCTCGACCCAATTTTTCGCTACCGCCTGCATCATCCACCAGGTACCATTCAGATTGGTGTCGATCACCGCATTCCAACCTTTTATGGAAAAGTCCAAGGCCGGCTGCGGAAACTGTCCGCCTGCATTGTTGACCAGAACATTCAGCCCACCGAAACGTTCATGAACAGCGTCCACAAAGGCGGCAACCTGTTCAGGGTCGCGTATCGTCATTTCGCGCGCCATCACTTCGCCGCCAAACGAACGCAGGAATTCCGCCGCGCTTTCCAGTTTTTCAGGGTTGCGCCCACAGATCGCCAGCCGTGCGCCCAGGCGGGCGAACAATGCCGCGATAGCCAGGCCAAGCCCGCCACCCGCACCAGTCACGACAACAGTCTGGTCCTGGAAAAGACCCGGCGCATAGACGGTATTTCGGTCCCGTAGTTCGGTTCGTGTGAACCCAAAAACCGGCTCTTGCGAGTCAGTCATCTTTCCCCCCCTGCTAGCAATTTCGCTAGCGTTTCAAAAAACCTAACATGCGTTAGATTTTTTGGCAAGATTTATGTGATCTCTCAAATTAGGTGTATTTTACTGAGTTGCGTTTAGCTGACGCAGCATGCGAAGCGGCTCGTAGACAATACATTCGCTGCCATCCGCCTTGAGCACCCGGTTTCGGCTGCGCACCAGACCACGTCCCGGCCTAGATGTTAGACGGGCCTCGATAATTTCGACTTCAACGTGGATTGTATCACCGACAAAAGTAGGCCCCTTCACACTGAAATCAGCATGAAGAAACGCCAGACCCGTGCCCTCCATCGTGTGCGTCAACAGCCCCTCGGCCATTGCGTAAACCATCACCCCAGGCACCACCCGCCCATGCGCCGCAGCGCCGTCGCGGGCATGCTCAGTATCGGTGAACAATGATTCCGTCATCCACATCAGGTTACAGAACCCAACAAGGTCAGCCTCGGTCACTGTCCGGCTGCGGGTTTCGAAGCGGGCACCAATCTCGACTTCATCGAAATAGAAGCCGGTGGTGCGCAATACATCTTTCATAGTGGCCCCTTTCAGTAGGATTTTGGCAGCCCAAGCGCCTTTTCGGCAATGAACGACATCAGCATATGCGGCGTCACCGGTACGATGTGGAACAACAACGCCTCGCGGACCAGCCGCTCAACATGATATTCCTTGGCGTATCCAAAACCGCCAAACGTCATCTGCGCCGTCTGCGTCGCCTCCACTGCGGCTTCCGCTGCCAGCAGCTTTGCAGCATTCGCCTCGACACCACATGGCTCACCCGCATCATACAGAGCCGCGGCATGCATCACCATCAGATTGGCGGATTCGACCCTGGCCCAGGCTTTGGCAAGCGGATGCTGGATGCCCTGATTCTGCCCGATCGGACGGCCGAAGACATGGCGCTCCTTTGCATATTCCGACGCCCGTTTGATCGCGTTTCGCGCAATGCCGACGCATTCCGCCGCCACCAGTATGCGTTCGGGATTCAGACCGTGTAGGATCTGGCGGAACCCTTGGCCTTCTTCGCCGATCATATCCTCGGCTGGAACAGGCAGCCCGTCGATGAACACCTCATTGGAATCCACCGCCTTGCGGCCCATTTTTTCGATCTCGCGCACGTCCACAAAGGTCCGGTCCAGCGTCGTGTAAAACAGGGTCAACCCCTCGGTGGGCTTTGTCACCTCTTCCAGCGGCGTGGTGCGGGCCAACAACAGCATCTTGTGAGCCACCTGCGCGGTTGAAATCCAGACCTTCTGGCCATGCACCACATACCGGTCGCCCTGTCGGATTGCCCGTGTCTTGAGCTTTGTTGTATCCAGCCCCGTCGTCGGTTCGGTTACCGCAAAACAGGCCTTTTCGCGCCCCTCCAGAAGCGGCACCAGCATCCGCTGTTTTTGCTCCGGGGTGCCGAATTTTACCACTGGATTGAGCCCGAAAATGTTCATGTGGATGGCCGACGCACCGCTGGCACCACCGCCCGATTCCGCGATGGCCTGCATCATGATTGCCGCCTCGGTTATGCCCAGTCCGGCACCGCCGACCTCTTCCGGCAATGCGATACCCAGCCAGCCGCCATCCGCCAAAGCCTTGTGTAAGTCGTGGGGGAAGCCCCCATTGCGGTCTTTTTCCAGCCAGTATTCATCATCAAAATCGGCACAGATACGCAAAACGGTGTCGCGGATTTCCTGCTGCGCCTCAGTATACCGATAAGTCATGCTTTTTCCTCGGATTCTTGCGGCATGCCCACCACCCCTGACGAGGCCAGCGCCGCGATTTCTTGTTCGTTCAAACCCAGATCGCGCAACACTGCGTGGCTGTCGGCGGCCTCGGCCCGGCCAAGCCAGCGTACGCTTCCCGGCGTGTCTGACAGGTGCGGCACCGCGCCGACCACCCGTGTCTGTTCTCCCGCTACATCCACGATGTCGCCGCGATGGGCGATCTGCGGATGGTTCACGATATCCTCGACGCTCAAAACCCTCGCAGCAACCGCGTCGTTTTTTGTAAACTCGGCCTGCACAGTGTCAAAATCACGCGCCCCAATGAACTTCTGAAGCGCGTCAAAAACCTCGGCCATATTGGCGCTGATCCCGGCCATTGTGGCAAAGCGCGGATTGTCGGCAAATGCATCCCCGGCCGCCGTGCGCAACAGACGCCGAGCGGTTTCTGCCCCGCCTGCGGATACCGTGACCCAGACACCGTCGCTGGTGCGGAACATACCGCCGGGGGCAAAGTCCATCGGTTGGCGAAGACCGTTGCGCAGCGGCGACACGGCCGCGCCTGTCAGCGCAGGCACGTGATAGTCGATCAGCCGCAACAGCCCCTCGAACACCGCGAGGTCGATGACCTGCCCTTTTGCGGTTCCATTGCCACGCGCGTGCAGCGCCAGCATGACACCCAGTGCGCCCATCAGCCCGGTGGTCGAATCCGCCGCCGGAAACCCTGGATGCATCGGCGGCCCGTTGGGGTATCCCGTCAGATGTGCCAATCCGCTCATGGCTTCGGCTGCGCGACCAAAGGCCGGCGTCTTTTTCATCGGGCCTTCCTGCCCATAGCCCGAAATACGCAGGATGATCAGATCCGGGTTCCATCTGTGCAACACGTCGGGTCCGATATCAGCGCGTTCCAGCACGCCGGGCCGGAAATTCTCAACTAAAACATCACTGGCTTCGACCATGCGGCGCAGAATTGCGCGTCCTTCAGGGGTCTTCCAGTTAAGCGCCAAAATGCGTTTGTTGCGCGCCAGTGTTTTCCACCACACACCTAGCCCGTCATCCTGCGCCTTGGGGCCGAGATCGCGCATCATGTCACCGCCGCGCGGGTTTTCGACCTTGATCACCTCGGCACCGAAATCGGCCAACAAAGTCGCCGCCAGCGGTCCGGCGATCACATGACCAAGTTCGATGATACTAATGTTTTTCAACGGTCCTTGTGACACGCACACACTCTCCTTGGTCATTCAACAGCGGCGGCTATTTAGATTACAAAACCCCCGCCGCAGATCACATATTGCCCGGAAATGAAGTTCGATTCCGGCGCACAAAACAGATAGACAGCCCCTGCGGCTTCCTCGGGTGTGCCGACACGGCCCAGTGGAATAGACGTTTCCATCTGGCTTAACAGATCGGGGCTGACACCGACGCGGATGTCCTTGCCTTCAACCTTGATCGTGCTGTCCCCCTTGGCGCTGCCTTCGGTCAGGCGCGTGCGGATCGGGCCAAAGGCCACGGCATTGACGTTGACCTTGTATCGGCCCCACTCTTTTGCCATCGTTCTGGTCAGTCCGATGATGCCGGCCTTGGCAGCAGAATAGTTGATCTGCCCCGCGTTGCCGCCGGTTCCGGCGATGGACGAAATATTCACAACCTTGCGAAACACTTCCTGCCCCGCTTCAGCTTCGGCGCGGGCCTTGTCGCGGAACACTGGCGCGGCGGCTCTAAGAATCTGAAAGGGTGCTGTCAGATGAACATCTATGATGGCATGCCATTGCTCATCCGTCATTTTCTGGACTACGCTGTCCCAAGTATAGCCCGCGTTGTTAACGATTATGTCCAGCCCGCCGAAGGCATTAACGCCGGTATCAACGAACCGTTGGGCAAAGCCATCTTCGGTCACCGACCCGGCGCAGATCGCGGCCTCACCGCCCATGTCACGGATCATTTCAGCGGTTTGCGCCGCCGGATCCGCATCCAGATCGTTGACCACGATCCGCGCACCTTCGGAGGCCAATTTCAAAGCGATCTCGCGGCCAATGCCGCGTCCAGATCCGGATACCAGCGCGACGCGCCCGTCAAGCCTAGCTGTCATGTCTGTCCTCCCCAACCACAGCGTCCGTGCAAATGCGCCGCCCTCATACCGCCTCGTACAGCGTCACGACACAAGCGCCCCCTAGGCCCAGATTATGTTGAAGCGCCAGCCGCGCCCCCGAAACCTGCCGGGCATCGGCCGTGCCGCGCAATTGCTGCACCAGCTCGGTGCATTGCGCAAGACCCGTGGCCCCCAACGGGTGCCCTTTAGACAAAAGTCCGCCCGACGGATTGGTTACATATTTGCCGCCATAGGTATTGTCGCCATCATCAACGAACTTTCCGGCCTCGCCACGACCGCAAAGGCCAAGCGCCTCGTAGGTGATCAACTCATTATGGGCAAAACAGTCATGCAGCTCGACGACGTTGATGTCTTCGGGGCCGATGCCTGCGGCCTCATAGACCTGATTGGCGGCCTTTTTAGCCATGCTGGCGCCAACAACTTCGCGCATATCGTGGGCATTGAAGGTTTCCGGCCCGTCGGTGGTCATCGCCTGTGCCGCAATCCGGACAGAGGAATCCAGCCCGTGTTTGTCGGCAAACGCCTTTGAACAGATAATTGCCGCCGCCGCGCCGCAGGTCGGCGGGCAAGCCATCAACCGAGTCATGACACCGGGCCAAACCACTTTGGCGGCCAGAACCTCTTCGGCGGTTACCTCAGTGCGAAACAGGGCGACCGGGTTTTTTGAGGCGTGCCGACTAGACTTGGCGCGGATCTTGGCGAATGTTTCCAGGGTGGTGCCAAACTCGTCCATATGCGCCTTGCCGGCACCGCCGAAATACCGCAGCGCCAGCGGGATCTCAGGACTGCCAACCAGATCGTCGGTTTCGTCGTCAAACGATTGGAATGGGCTTACCCGATCCTCGAACACCGACCCGATCGCGCCAGGCTTCATCTGCTCAAATCCTAAGGCCAGAACGCACTCGACCGCCCCACTTTCAACGGCCTGACGCGCCAGAAAAAGCGCTGATGACCCTGTGGAGCAGTTGTTGTTGACGTTCAGAATCGGAATGCCGGTCATGCCCACTTGATACAAGGCCCGCTGACCGCAGGTGCTGTCACCATAAACATAGCCGACATAGGCCTGCTGGATCAGGTCGTAGGACAATCCGGCATCCTGCAGCGCGCTGCGGGTGGCCTTTGCCGCCATCACGTCATAGCTTTCCGACGCGCCGGGTTTCTGAAAGGGGACCATTCCGACCCCGGTTACATAAGCCTTGTTGGACATTGAAGCCTCCCCTGATCAAAATCAGTTTCTTGTACGTATAGGACGGAAACGGTATTGGAATTTATCTAACACATGTTAGAATAATTGCAATAGGTGGAGAAAAGCTATGTGCAAGGCCCCTCTGAACCAGTTGAGCAGCGGCACCGTAGCGTCCCTCGGGCATGCACCTCAAAGCGCATCACGGACGGATGTTTACCAGCTTTTCCGCAATCGTGGGTCAGCTTTACCAGATGCCATCGCAATCGAGGACTCTGACGAACGGACGACTTATGCCGCTTTGCTTTGTCGTGTCGACCAGCTGGCCGGGCACTTCGCGGGACTCGGCCTGAACACCGGAGAGCGAATCGCAGTATTGTCACGCAACCGACGCGAATATGTCGAGGTCCAACTGGCCGCCGCCGCCACGGGCTTGATCGTCGCTTGCCTGAACTGGCGGCTTCTGGCCGCGGAATTGCGCCATTGCGTAACTCTGGTTTCCCCGCGCCTGATTATTACCGAACTCGATCTGCAGGAATTGCTCGACCAGACCCCGAATATCCCGACACTGACCTTGGGCCGCGAATACGAGGACGCCCTGACGCAGGCCCCCCATTTCACCCCGGTCCCACAAGACCCCGAAAACGGGCTGGTCATTCTGTATACCAGCGGCACCACTGGCCTGCCCAAGGGGGCAGTCCTAAGCCATCGAGCGATGATTGCCCGCGCGTCAGTCTTTGCCGCCGAACTAGGCCTTGCCCCAACGGACGCATTTGTCGCTTGGGCGCCAATGTTTCATATGGCCTCGACCGATCACGCTCTGTCCACGCTTTTGCGCGGTGGCACCGTAGTTATGATCGACGGCTATGATCCGGATGCTATATGCATGTCCATTGAAACGCATCGCATTGGCTGGCTGGTTCTGATCCCCGGCATGATCGAATCATTCATCGCCCATTTTAAAGAAAAAGGAATTACACCCATAGGTATTCGAGTCTGCGGTGCCATGGCAGATCTAGTTCCGCCGCATCAGATCTCCGAGATTACCACGTTATTGAATGCGCCTTATCTGAACAGTTTTGGCTCTACCGAAACCGGGTTGCCACCCGCCACGCGCTCTACAATCCCGATTGGCGTAACGCCTCAAACCCTGTCCAAGCAAATTAGCGCATTTTGTGAAATACGTCTGGTGGACGAAACCGACCAGGACGTGCCTGTCGGCACCCCCGGAGAGCTGTTGATGCGCGGGCCGACGTTGTTTTCCGGCTATTGGAATGCCGACGCCACCAATACCGAGGCGTTTCGCGATGGTTGGTTCCACTTGGGCGACGTGTTCCGACGCAATGCAGACGGAACACTGGGTTTCGCTGACCGGGCGAAATATCTCATCAAGACCGGCGGCGAGAACGTCTACCCCGCCGAGATCGAACGCGTGCTGATGGCCGATCCCAACGTCACCGACGCAGCCGTAGTCCGGGTGCCTGACGATCGCTGGGGCGAAGCGCCGGTGGCTTTTGTCTCACGCTCTGGCGACACTGCAACCCAGGACACGCTAATGGCCGCCTGCCGCGCCTCGCTCGCGACCTACAAGTTACCCCGCGAAATTCACTTTATTGCCTTTGAGGATTTTCCAAGGTCAACCAGCGGTAAAATCCAGCGGCACGTTCTGGAATCGTCACTACGCGCCGATCCGGGGCAATCGAATTGCAAGAGCTAACCCGACCGGAAACGTAGATCGTTCATGAAAGCTTCAACATTGGCAAAGATACTCTGCCGACGTTGCGGCTTGGCGTAACGTCGGCCCTTGATCTTTTTTCTAACATATGTTTGATTTTCCTTGATGGCCAGACAACGGGTCCATTCCGGAAGGACGAAAATGAACGCTCACACTGGACCGTCGATTGAAGATATCGCCGCGATCAAAGCCAATTACGCCCTGAACGACGAACAGCGCGCCATCATCGACCATGTCGATCGTGTGGCGCGTGAAATCCTGCATCCGTTACAGGAAAAGATGGATGCCGAGGAATGGTGGCCAAAAGATCTATTTTCAAAAATGGGAGAGCTGGGCCTGCTGGGGATTACGGCACCGGTTGAACTCGGCGGCAGCGGCCAGGATGAGTTCACTCAGGCCCTGGTGTCGGAAATCTTGTCGAAATGGAACCCGGCCGTGGGTCTGTCACACGGGGCGCATGACAATCTGTGTCTGAACAACCTTCTGCGCAACGGGTCGCAAGGCCAGATCGAACAATACGTTCCCGGCCTGTGCAACGGCACACTGGTCGGAGCGCTTGGACTGACAGAGCCGGGTGCCGGGTCGGACGCACTGGGGTCTATGGCGACGACTGCGGTGCGTGACGGCGACGACTATGTGCTGAACGGCACCAAAATCTATATCACCAATGGACCGATCGCAGATATCGTCCTCGTTTATGCCAAGACCGACAAATCCAAAGGTGCCAAGGGCATTTCCGCCTTTATTGTCGAAACGGCTACACCCGGCTTCACGGTGGCGCAGAAACTCGACAAAATGGGCTTTCGCGGCTCTCCCACTGGCGAGCTTGTTTTCCAGGATTGCCGCGTGCCCGCCGGTAATATGATCGGGGCGGAAAACACTGGCGTTTCAGTGGTAATGAGTGGGCTGGACCTAGAGCGCGCCATGGTTGCGTCAATGTGCGTGGGTATGGCCGAACGGGCATTGGAACTGGCACTGGAATACTCGCAGCTGCGTGAGCAGTTCGGCAAGCCAATTTCACAGT
>JAPKCR010000637.1 GCA_026421135.1 Sulfitobacter sp.
AGCCCGCTATCAAACCGGTCACAGCGCGGGCGGGTTTGTTTCTGGATCAGCGATCCAGCGGGAATTTCATGCAGATGCTCGCGTACCCAAGGTTCCAGCATTTCGTCAGTCAAATCGAAATGCCACCAACGATAGGCCCCCGGACCGGTCAGGTTCGTATCGGTCGGAACTGAGGTTGTCCCGTCGGCTAAGATATCAAAAACGCAAATCGGCATGAGGGGAACCCGGACTATTAGCTGACACGTCGCATATTCTGACAGACTGCCCCCGATGCGCAAGCGCCCTGCGGTTTGTCGACCACAATAGCTTGGTCGCTTGAACGATTTGAAACTGTGCTATCATCAAGAATCTCTTGAAGGAGGATCATGATGAAACATCTGTTAAAAACTGCTGCTCTTTTGACGTTCCTATCATTTCCAGTTTACGCGGAGGGACCGACGCCATCGAACCCTGACGCGGTGCAATATATTATCTCGCCGATGGACGGGGCGACAGTCTCATCGCCGGTCAAGGTGCAATTCGGTTTGCAGGGCATGGGCATTGCCCCCGCCGGCGTCGAGAAAGAGATGACAGGCCACCACCATCTGGTGATCGACAGTGCGCCCTTCGGAGCTGACGACCCGGAAGCGGTGAAGATGGCACTCCCTGCGGACGAAACCCATATTCACTATGGTGGCGGGCAGTCCGAAGCGATGGTGGAACTGGCACCCGGCACCCACACACTTCAATTGGTGTTGGGCGATTGGAGCCATACTCCCCATGAGCCTCCGATCATGTCCAAGGTGATCACAATAACGGTCGAATAAGTGCTTGGCTAACGAAGTATAAGGTGGGCTACGAGGCCCACCCCATTCGTCAGAGGGCTGCGGCCAGGCGTGTGACTTGGTCAATCGCGCGTTTGGCGTCCAGTTCTGCCGCGACATCCGCACCGCCGATGACGTGGCAGGTGAAGCCTTTCGCTTCATGCGCATCTGCAAGAGTCCGATCCGACAGCTGGCCTGCGCACATCACAATCGTATCCGCCTCGATCAACTGGGGTTTCTCGCGCGTTTCGCCAAAACTGATGTGCAGACCGTCGGCGTCGATCTTTTCATAATTCACGCCACCGATCATCTGCACGTTCTTCATGGTCAATGATGCACGGTGAATCCAGCCTGTTGTCTTGCCCAAACCTTTGCCAACTTTCGTGGCCTTCCGTTGCAGCATCGTGACCTCGCGGGCCGCTGCATGGGGTTGCGGGCCTTCGGGGGCCAGACCGCTGCGGTGTTCAGCAGGGTCGGTGACGCCCCATTCTTTCATCCATTCGGGCAGGTTGGTCGTGGTGCTATCGCCGTCGTGGACCAGATGTTCGGAGACATCAAAGCCAATGCCCCCGGCACCGATCACGGCGACTTTTTTGCCAGCTTTGACCTTGCCGTTCAGAATGTCGATATAGCTGACCACATTGCCCGCGTCCTGCCCGGGTATCTGTGGATCGCGAGGCACAACGCCCGTGGCGATGATCACCTCGTCGAAATCACCCAGATCGTTGGCTGACACTTCGGTGTTCAGGTTCACGGTGATGCCATATTCCGCGACCATCGCGCGATACCAATCAACAAGGCCCCAGAATTCCTCTTTTCCCGCGACCTGCTTGGCAAGGTTCAACTGCCCCCCAATCTCTGACGCGCGGTCAAAGATCGTGACCTTGTGGCCGCGTTCGGCTGCGGTAATTGCAGCGGACAGACCCGCAGGGCCCGCGCCGACAACTGCGATTGCTTTGACGTTCTGCGTTGGCTCTACTTTCAACTCGGTCTCGTAGCAGGCACGAGGGTTGACCAGGCAGGTTGAGATTTTGCCACCAAAGGTGTGGTCCAGACAGGCCTGATTGCATGCGATACAGGGCGCAATTTGATCAGCTTTGCCCGCCATTGTCTTGGCCACGAAATCGGCATCGGCCAACATGGGCCGCGCCATCGACACCATGTCGGCGCAGCCGTCGGCCAATACGTCCTCGGCCACTTGTGGCGTGTTAATACGGTTCGATGTGATCAGGGGAATGCCCACCTGACCCATCAGTTTCTTTGTGACCCAAGCAAATGCGGCACGCGGTACGGAGGTCGCAATTGTCGGAATGCGCGCCTCGTGCCAGCCGATGCCGGTATTGATGATCGTGGCACCAGCGGCTTCGACCGCTTTGGCCAGCTGGACGACCTCGTCAAAGGTTGATCCGTTTGGGATCAGGTCAATCATCGACAAGCGGTAGATCAGGATGAAATCGGGACCAACAGCCTCGCGGACGCGGCGCACGACTTCGATGGGCAGCTTCATGCGGTTCTCGTAGGACCCGCCCCATTCATCTTCGCGCTTCTTGGTGACCCACACCAACAA
>JAPKCR010000058.1 GCA_026421135.1 Sulfitobacter sp.
CGTGCATTGGCCCTGTTGGCAAAATCCGCTGGCATGGGCCTGAATGTCGATGCCGAAGAAGCCGACCGCCTGGGTCTGTCCCTTGATGTGATCGAAAAAGTGCTGTCAGAACCCGCGCTGTCAGGATGGGCCGGCTTTGGAGTGGTGGTTCAGGCTTATGGCCCGCGCGCCGGTGTCGTAATCGACACACTGTATGACATGGCAGTCCGCCACGACCGCAAGATCATGGTCCGGCTGGTCAAAGGGGCCTATTGGGATACCGAGATTAAACGCGCTCAGGTCAAAGGTGTCGATGGTTTCCCTGTATTTACCCAAAAAGCTGCGACCGACGTTTCCTACATCGCGAACGCCCGCAAATTGCTGAACATGACCGACCGCATTTATCCGCAGTTTGCCACCCACAACGCCCACACCGTTGCCGCCGTACTTCACATGGCCGAAGACAAGGAAAAGTTCGAATTCCAGCGTCTGCATGGCATGGGCGAAACGCTGCACAACATTGTCATGGAAAAAAACGGCACGCATTGCCGGGTTTACGCGCCTGTCGGCGCCCACAAGGATCTATAGGCCTATCTGGTGCGTCGTCTGCTGGAAAACGGGGCGAACTCAAGCTTTGTGAACCAGATCGTGGACGAGGACGTGACGCCAGAGCAAGTTGCCGCCGATCCGTTCGAAAGTCTTTCCGACGCAGTGCTTCAAATCCCGACGGGGCCGGAACTGTTCCAACCGACCCGCGTCAACTCGCTTGGGTTTGACCTGATGCACACGCCCACGCTGGACATGATCGAATCTGCACGCGCACCGTGGAAAGCGCACCGTTGGGCCGCTACGCCGCTGATCGCGGGCGAGTCCAAGCCGAAAAAAGTTGTGCGCCTGCAGAACCCCGCAGCCATAGGGCGCAGCCCCGGTACCGTACGAAATGCCTCAGAGGCGGACGTTAAAACCGCCTTTGACACCGCGCAAACATGGGATGCTCCGCTCGAAGACCGCCAAGCAGTTCTGCTGAAAGCAGCAGACATGCTTGAGGCGCATTACGGGGAAATCTTTGCGCTGCTCACACGCGAAGCTGGCAAAAGCCTGCCCGATTGTGTTGGCGAATTGCGTGAAGCCGTCGATTTTCTGCGCTATTACGCAACGCAAGCAACGAATGTACCGCCGGCTGGAATCTTTGTCTGCATCTCGCCGTGGAACTTCCCGCTGGCAATTTTCTGTGGACAGGTCAGCGCCGCCCTTGCCGCTGGCAACGCCGTGCTGGCAAAACCGGCCGAGCAAACCCCGCTGATTGCCTTTCTTGCTGTGTCGCTGCTGCACGAGGCAGGCGTCCCGCGTGAGGCATTGCAACTGCTGCCCGGCGGTGGGGATGTGGGCGCAGCGCTTACCTCTGATCCGCGCGTCGGGGGCGTCGCCTTTACTGGCTCGACCGCGACGGCCCTTAAAATCCGCAAGTCCATGGCTGATCACTGCGCGCCCGGCACACCGCTGATTGCGGAAACGGGTGGGCTGAACGCAATGATCGTGGACAGTACCGCGCTGCCCGAACAAGCCGTCCAAGCCATCGTGGAAAGCGCGTTCCAATCCGCAGGCCAACGGTGTTCAGCCCTGCGCTGCCTGTATGTCCAAGAGGACATCGCCAAAGAGGTCATCGAAATGATCGAAGGCGCGATCGAGGTGATGGTCATGGGCAACCCGTGGAACATCTCGACCGATATTGGTCCCGTAATTGACGAAGCCGCCCGCAAAGGCATCGCTGACCACATCGACAAGGCCCGCGCCGAAGGCCGGGTGATTGCCGAAATGGTAGCACCCGCCGAAGGCACGTTCATTCCGCCCACGATGATCCGGATCAATAGCATCTCGGAGCTAAAGCGCGAAATTTTCGGCCCCGTGCTGCACATCGCAACCTTTAAATCGACACAGCTGGACAAGGTGATCGATGACATCAACGCCACCGGCTATGGGCTGACGTTTGGCTTACAAACCCGCATTGATGACCGCGTGCAACACGTGTCCGAACGGATCGAGGCGGGCAACATTTATGTAAACCGAAACCAGATCGGTGCCATCGTCGGCTCGCAACCCTTTGGGGGCGAAGGCCTTTCGGGAACGGGTCCGAAAGCAGGTGGTCCGAACTATCTGCTCCGTTTCGACGTGCCCGATATGAAATCGGTCGATGAAAAACGGGAGGGCACTCAAAATGCTCTGCCCAAGCTGGCGGGTCACATCGGTGCTGTCATTGAAACGATCACCTTGCCTGGGCCAACGGGCGAGACAAACCGTCTCAGCTCTATGCCGCGCCCTGCGTTACTGTGCATGGGGCCGGGCAAGGACACAGCCACCGAACAGGCCCGCGCTGTGTCGGCCCTTGGTGGCGAGGCCCTTCAGCTGACAGGTCAGATCGACATCGCATCCCTTGCTGATGGTCCCAGCTATGGCGGCATTCTGTGGTGGGGCGACGAAGAAACCGCCCGCGCTATTGAACAGGCGCTCGCCAAACGCACAGGCCCGATTTTGCCCCTGATCCGCGGCTTGCCGGATACCGCCCACGTTCGCGCCGAACGCCATCTATGCGTGGATACCACGGCCTCTGGCGGGAATGCGCAATTGCTGGGCGCTGCCGGGTAAAGTTACTATTGGCGGGCAATTCTTATTGCCCGCCGCACGGCCAATGCTGGCGTGGTTAGCACCGGCACGCCAATATCCATCAGATACGGGGCCGCACCCTGCATGGATGCCTGTGCCAGAACGATACAATCCGTCTCCGGTGCGTCGATCATTGCAGTACCAACTGACTGCGCCACGGCGCGGCTGAAACCGGGCATATCCCCTGCTTCAAAAGCTGACCAAGCGCCCTTGCAGAACACGACATCGGGTGTGCGCCCTTTGGCGCAGTCCTTGAACAGGGCCACACTTGGGCCACGCGTGCTTTCCAGACAAATCGCCAGCATCACATTACGATAAGATGCCGCTTCCTCCATTGCCGGTCGGTCAATGCGCACCTGCTTGCCTGTGCCTGAACTCTCGACAAGCGCCCCCAGCGTCGAACAGGTACACAACACCGCGTCGGCATCCCCGCACTGCTCCAGCACCGCGCTCACATCTTGCGCCACCGCGTCGACACCCTCGGACTGGGCCCGTGCCAAAAGATCGGGGCGCACGACATGTTCCAGCGCGCCGTCCCATCCATGTTTAGTAAACAGGCGTGTCATACTTTCAACGTGGCTTTGGGCCGTGTGCAAACATGTGATCTTCATCTGAAACCTCGCATTTTAACGCCCCTTGACCCTGCCCTGACTATGGCTAAGGGTCACGTCATGTTTCCAATCCGCGACCATAACCCATCGGGGCGCACGCCATATGTGACATATCTGCTTATGGCGGTGAACATCGGCGTGTTTCTTAGTTATGTCAGCCTGATGAACGATGACCGCGCGATCGGCATGTTCTTTTTCAACTGGGCGCTCTTGCCTGAAAGGGTCACATCAGGCGGTGGATATACCGGTGTGTTTACATCGATGTTCCTGCATGGCGGGTGGCTGCATCTGGCTGGCAACATGCTGTTTTTGTATATCTTTGGCGACAATATCGAAGACGAGATGGGCCATCTGGGGTATCTCGCGTTCTATCTTGCCTGTGGCGTACTGTCGGCTGCGGCACACGTAATTTCGGCCCCCTATTCGGGTGTGCCCACGGTGGGCGCATCAGGGGCTATTGCCGGGGTGATGGGTGGATATCTGCTGCTCTATCCCAAAGCCAAAGTCGATATCCTGATCATCTTTATCGTATTTTTCCGCATCCTGCCGATCCCGGCATGGATTATGCTGGGTCTTTGGCTGGGCATGCAGTTCGTTGGCGGGGTCGGTACCGACCCCGAAATGGGCGGCGTCGCCTATTGGGCACATGCAGGCGGGTTTGTTGTGGGGATCGTGCTAACCATACCGATCTGGCTGCGCTTGGGTGGCCCGCGGTTCTGGTCACAGACCCACGGCCATCCACCCCACCCCGATGCCACCTATCCAATGGTGCGCAGCAGTATCCCCAAGGTGAGACGAAAATAGCTGCATGGCATCAGGCCAAGCTGATACCCGATGTCTTCATGCTATTTATTCTTAAGTTCTCGCCGAAGGCATCCTGCCCCCGGCAAAACACTTAGCCGCGCGCGATTTTCGCAAAGCCCGAGAACAGCGCCTCGTTCGCGCAGACAATCTCGCCATCAGCGAGAATGTCACCAGCGGGGTTCATTGGCTCAACCATGCCACCCGCTTCGCGCACAATCAGCATGCCCGCCGCCAGATCCCATGAGTTCAAGCGACGTTCCCAATAGCCGTCATAGCGACCAGCGGCAACATAAGCCAAATCCAGCGCAGCAGAGCCCCAGCGCCGCACGCCTGCACAAACAGGCAGAATGCGACCCAGATCACGCAACGTGTCCGGCAGATCAGCACGTCCTGCAAAGGGCAAACCGGTGGCAAAAATGGATTCGATCATGCGGTGACGACCGGAAACACGCAAACGCATGTCATTCATCCAGGCCCCGGCACCTTTTTCGGCAAAGAACATTTCATCCTTGGCGGGGTCAAATACCACACCGGCAACGATCTGGCCTTTGTGTTCCAACGCAATGGAGATCGCCCAGTGCGGCAACCCGTGCAGAAAGTTCGTTGTCCCGTCCAATGGGTCTACGATCCAGCGGCGGGTGGGGTCTTGGCCCTCATCGCCGCCGCCCTCCTCGGCCAACCAGCCATAGGTCGGGCGCGCGCCCATCAATTCTTCCTTGATGGTCTTTTCCGCCTGCAGATCGGCGCGGCTGACAAAATCGCCGGCACCTTTCATAGACACCTGAAGGTTCTCTACCTCACGGAAATCCTTGACCAGCCCGCGGCCTGCGCGCCGCGCAGCCTTGATCATGATGTTTAGATTTGCACTGCCAACCATTTTCCGCGCCCTTCATTCAATCAGCCCTCCCTTTAAGCCTGCAAGGCCAGATTGCCAAGGGCCAGATTGCCGAAGGCCCGTAAGCGCAAAAGAGCCTCTGACGCAACGTGCCACCTGAACCCGCCTTGCACGCTATTGCTTTCCAGATACGGTGCCGCTGAGGAAACAAATGGAGGACCCCGAAATGACCGACAAAATGAAACATATTGTCTTGGCATCCCGCCCCGATGGCGCACCCACAGCCGAGAACTTTCGCCTTGAGGAAGCTGCAGTACCCACACCGGGCGAAGGCGAAGTGCTGGTGCGCGTGCACTACATGTCGCTTGACCCCTATATGCGCGGCCGCATGGATGACGCAAAATCCTACGCTGCACCTGTGCCCATCGGCGGCACCATGGAAGGTGGTTCGGTCGGCGAAGTGATTACGTCAAACAGCCCTGACTTCAAACCCGGCGATTTTGTTTTCGGCGGTTTTGGCTGGGCCACGCATGGCGTGCAGCCCGCCAAGATGCTGCGCAAGGTTGACCCCGCCAAAGCCCCGATCACCACGTCGCTGGGTGTATTGGGCATGCCCGGCTTTACCGGTTGGCATGGCCTGATGGAATACGGCCGGCCGAAATCGGGCGAGACGCTGGTTGTTGCTGCTGCTACCGGCCCGGTGGGATCAATGGTCGGACAGATTGCCAAGTCTCTTGGCTTGCGTGTTGTCGGCATCGCAGGTGGTGCCGAAAAATGCGCAACGGCGAAAGAGCATTTCGGCTTTGACGAATGTATTGACCACCGCGCCTATAAGGACGCGAAATCCTTGCGTGCCGCTTTGAAAGAAGCCTGCCCCAAAGGCATCGACATCTACTTTGAAAACGTCGGCGGTAAAGTTCTTGAGGCCGTGATCCCGATGATGAACCCGCACGGTCGTATCCCGATCTGTGGCATGATCGCATGGTACAACGCCGGGGGCTTAGGGGCCGACGCTGCCGAAGAAGCGCTGACAGCGCCCAAACTGTGGCGTACGATCTTGGTGAACTTCCTTAGCGTGAACGGATTTATCATCTCGAACCACTGGGGCAACTTCCCAACCTTTGTCAAAGAGATCGCGCCAAAGGTGGCCGACGGCTCTATCGCCGTTCAAGAAGACATTACCGAAGGGCTTGAGAACGCACCACAGGCCTTTATGGACCTGCTGACCGGCGGTAACCACGGCAAGGCCATCGTCAAGGTTTTCTGATAAAACTGGGGGCGGGGAACACCCCCCGCCCCACATCTAAGTCTGCTGAAGCTTGCGCGCCTCTTGTCCTGCCAACTTTAACAGTTCATCCATAAACGGCTTGCCCAGGTCATCCTGCCGCACCGCCGCATATAGCCTGCGCGTGATGCCTTTCTCGGTCAGTGGCCGCGTCACATAATCATTGCTGTATTTGACCTCACGCACCACCCAGTCAGGCAACACTGCGACCCCACGATTGGACGCAACCAACAACAAGATCACCGCCGTCAGTTCCACTTGCCGGATCGCCAACGGTTCAACCTTGGCCGGGATCAGCAACTGGCTAAACACATCCAGCCGGGTCCGCTCCACCGGATAGGTAATCAGCGTCTCGGTCCTGAAATCCTTGGCCTCAACGAAATCTTTGTTGGCCAACGGGTGGCTGCTGGCCGCTACAAACACGGCCTGATAGTCAAAAAGCTCAACAAACTCGACGCCCGGCAATTCCTCGGGGTCCGAAGACACCACTAAATCCACCTCTTCGCGCAATAGCGCTGGCAGGGCATCGAACGCCAGACCGGGGCGGATATCCACGTCAACATCCGGCCACGACTTGCGGAACTGCTCCAACACAGGAAATAGCCATTCGAAACACGCATGGCATTCAATCGCGATGTGCATCCGCCCCGTGCTGCCCGCGCGCAACCCCATGAATTCTGCCTGCGCCGCCTCAAGCTGCGGCAACACCTGCTGCGCCAACTTAAGTAGACGCAGGCCCGCGGGCGATAATTTCAACGGCTTTGATCGCCGTACAAACAACTCGACGCCCGCCTGATCCTCAAGTCCCTTAACCTGATGCGACAGTGCAGACTGGGTGATGTTCATTTGTTCGGCGGCACGCGCCAACCCGCCCGCCTCATGAATGGCTTGGATTGTACGCAGGTGACGGAACTCAATATGCATATGAGGTGTTCCTCATGTTGAAGATGAAAGTTATGAGTTTGTTTCACAACTTTAATCATGCAACAAGAGTTGAAAGCTAGAATAGGATCGTAAAAATGACCAACCCCGCCGTCTCTTTTGAAGTGTTTCCACCAAAATCCGTCGATGCATCTTTTCGTCTTTGGGACACCGCACAGGCGCTGGCACCTTTGGCACCGCGCTTCTTTTCGGTCACCTATGGCGCTGGCGGCACTACCCGCGATCTAACCCATGATTCTGCCCACGTGCTGCGCCGTTCGTCAGGTCTGCCTGTGGCTGCTCATTTGACCTGCGTTGGGGCCAGCAAGGCCGAAACCCTCGAAGTTGCCAACAGCTTTGCCGAAATCGGCGTGACCGATATCGTGGCACTGCGTGGCGATCCTGAAAACGGTGCCAAGGTATTCACCCCCCATCCCGATGGCTTTGCCGACAGCGTCGAACTGATCGAAGCCCTAGCCGCTACTGGTAAATTCACCCTGCGCATCGGGGCCTATCCCGAACCGCACCCCGAAAGCCCGGATCAGGCGCAAAACATCGAATGGCTAAAACGTAAGTTTGACGCCGGCGCAGACGAGGCAATGACGCAGTTCTTCTTTGATGCTGACACCTTCCTGCGTTTCCGCGACGATTGTGCGGCGGCTGGCATAACTAAAACCATCACACCGGGCATCATGCCGATCACCAACTGGAAATCTGCGCGCAACTTTGCCACGCGCTGTGGCACCGCAGTTCCGGCGTGGCTGGATGACGCCTTTGAAACTGCGATCCGCGATGACCGCCACGATCTGCTCTCCACAGCGCTGTGTACCGAAATGTGTAGCACACTGGTCGATGAAGGCGTCGAGAACCTGCATTTCTACACGCTCAACCGCCCCGAACTGACCCGCAGCGTTTGCCGCGCCCTTGGCGTTACATCGCAGACAGCGCTTTCGGACGTGGCGTAAGACCAAACTCACCTTGCCCTTGGGCAGTTAAATCAACAAACTTCTCCGGCACGCAATTGCCGGAGAATTTTTTATGCCACGTGTCGCCAAAGGCCCCCAGGATTTGCTCCCTCAAGAGGAAGCACTCAAGCTGTCCGGCCTTGAGTTCATGCAGAAAATTCTGGACGGAACCAATCCGGGCCCACCCATTGGTCATACCATGGGCTACACGCTTCACGAGATCTCGGAAGGGCGTGCTGTCTTTCGCGGAGCCCCTGAATTCAACGTGACCAATCCCTTGGGGACAGTCCATGGCGGCTGGTACGGCACGCTGCTTGATTCAGCGATGGCCTGCGCCGTCCAGACCAAAATTCCGCGTGGGTCGATCTATACGACGCTGGAATACAAGATCAACATTCTGCGTGGTATTCCGTTGGGCACTCAGATCGAATGTGTCGGGGTCATCGATCACGTCGGCCGCTCTACCGGTGTCGCGCATGGCGAAATACGCGGTGTCGACGACGGCCGACTTTATGCCACAGGTTCCACCACCTGCATCGTAATGCAGATCGTGAAATAACCTGTCTCTTTGCTGACCGAAAACTATCCCTAGAATTGCCTGTCAGGGCCGGGGGCAGCACCCCCACACCCTGTGACACACGGGCCATCGCTTATTCGGCAGCGATTGCCCGATCGTTCAACAATGCCCAAACCTTATGGGGCGTGAACGGCATGTCCGCCTGACGCACACCATGGTCCCACAAAG
>JAPKCR010000638.1 GCA_026421135.1 Sulfitobacter sp.
CCTGGCGGGACGTGTCGATCAGGCTGCCAAAGCTTTGCAGATGCAATACCCAGCGGATCAGATAAAACACGATCAGGACCAGCACCAGCACGGTGGTGATAAACAAGACAAACGCGCGTTTGTCGTCAAAAACCCCCAACTCTCGCATGATAATGGCAATCAGCGCATAGACATAGGCGCCGATAAAAACGGCCAACGTGTTTTGTGTCGTAAGATCCTGAATGATCAGGCGGTGCACCCGCGGCGTCCATTGGGTCGATGAGCTGCGATAGACCGAAACCATGACGCTGAGCGAAAATGTGGTTACCGCCAACATCGCGTTCGCGATAATCGAAAGCAACCGATCTGCCGCCGCACCTGTAAGTGTCGTGCCCAACTCTTCCGGTATCCAGTTTTCAATGAGCGAGCTCAACGCCACGGCGACAATGGCAAGCAAGCCCATAATCGCGACCCGGACCGAAAGCTGTCGGCTGTATTGTCGGGTTTTGCGGATCAAGGTCGACGGGTTCAGAAATTCAATAATCATAGGGCTCTTATCTAATGAGGTTACACATCTTGTCCAGCAACGCTTTACCATGCTGCCTGCAGCACATGACCCGAACCCGACATGTTTTGTCGCTGTTCAACATGCCGCCTGTCTGGCCCCTTGCAACGATCTGTTAAAACTAACCCAAGGGAGAGCCCCGATGAAAACCACCACCCGCGCGCTTGTTATTGGGGGCGGCGTCGTTGGCGCGTCAGTTTTGTATCACCTGACCAAGCTGGGGTGGAAAGACGTGATGCTGCTGGAACGGTCTGAACTGACGTCGGGCAGCACCTGGCACGCTGCAGGCGGTTTTCATACCTTGAATGGCGACACTAATATGGCCGCACTTCAGGGCTATACCATACGTCTGTACAAGGAACTGGAAGAGATCACCGGGATGTCCTGTGGCCTGCACCATGTGGGTGGCGTGACCCTTGCAGACACACCTGAGCGGTTCGACATGATGCTAGCCGAGCGCGCGAAACACCGCTTTATGGGGCTGGATACCGAGATTGTCGGTCCTGAAGAGATTGCCAAGATCGCACCGATTACAAACCTTGATGGCATCATCGGTGGCCTATACGACCCATTGGACGGCCATCTGGATCCGTCCGGCACGACCCACGCCTATGCAAAGGCCGCGCGCATGGGCGGAGCCACAATCGAAACCCATTGCATGGTGCGTGAAACCAACCAGCGGCCTGATGGCACGTGGGATGTGGTGACGGACAAGGGTACGATCCATACCGAACATCTGATTAACGCAGGCGGTCTTTGGGCACGCGAGGTTGGGGCGATGGCGGGTGTCTATCTCCCTCTGCACCCGATGGAACACCAGTATATCGTCACCGACGACATCCCCGAAATTTATGAACGCGCGTCCGAGCATCCCCATGTGATGGACCCCGCCGGCGAAAGCTATCTGCGCCAAGAAGGGCGCGGGCTGTGCATCGGGTTCTACGAACAATCAGCACGACCTTGGGCCGTCGATGGCACGCCTTGGACCTTTGGCCATGAACTGCTGCCAGATGACTTTGATAAAATCGAGCAAAGCATTGATTTCGCTTATAAACGCTTTCCCGTTCTGGCAACTGCGGGCGTCAAATCGGTCATCCACGGGCCGTTTACCTTTGCGCCGGACGGCAACCCGTTGGTCGGCCCTGTGCCCGGCGTGCGAAACTATTGGTCGGCCTGCGGTGTTATGGCGGGATTCTCTCAGGGTGGCGGCGTCGGTTTGACCTTGGCGCAATGGATGATCGAAGGCGAACCGGAACGCGATGTGATGGCGATGGACGTGGCACGTTTTGGTAGCTGGATCAGCCCCGGCTATACCTTGCCAAAGGTGATCGAAAACTATCAAAGACGGTTCTCGGTGTCCTATCCGAACGAGGAACTGCCCGCCGCACGGCCCCACCGCACCACGCCGATGTATGACGTTTTCAGCGGTTTGGGCGCGGTTTGGGGGCAGCAATACGGACTAGAGGTCGCCAACTACTTTGCCCAAGGTGACGAGCCGAAATTCGAGACGCCATCGTTCCGCCGCTCTGACGCGTTCAGCGCTATTGCGCGTGAAGTTGCGGGCGTTCGGAGAAGTGTCGGCATCAACGAGGTGCAGAATTTCGGGAAATATTTGGTCACAGGGGCCGATGCGCGCACTTGGCTGGACCGGATCATGGCTGGGCGCGTGCCACAGCCGGGCCGCATGTCGCTGACACCAATGTTGTCGGAGAATGGCAGGCTGATTGGTGATTTCACCATATCCTGTCTGGACGAAAAGACCTTTCAACTGACCGCATCCTACGGCGCGCAGGGGTATCATATTCGCTGGTTTACCCAGCATTT
>JAPKCR010000059.1 GCA_026421135.1 Sulfitobacter sp.
GCCAAATTTGCGCGGGGCAGGGCCGTCTGACGCGGGACGCGCAGGCTTGGACTTGCCATATCCGGGCTTGGGTTTGCCGGGGATCGTCTTACCTGTCGCGGTCTTTTCGCCGGGTTCTTTTGGCAGGCCGGGGCGACCGGGGCCGGGAACGCCGGGTTTGCGCGGCTTGCGCTTGACGATGTGGCTTGGCTTTTTCTTGACCGCGGTGCCTGTGTTGTCCTCGATTTCAAGGCCCAGCTGGTCGCGCACAACCTTGCGTTTTAATTCTTCGACTTCGCCGGGTTTCAATTCACCCAGTTGAAACGGGCCATAGCTGGTACGGATCAGCCGGTTGACCGACAAATGTACCGCTTCCATAGCGCGGCGAATTTCACGGTTCTTGCCTTCGCGCAAACCGATTGTCAGCCAGGCATTTGCCCCTTGCTGGCGGTCCAGTGTGACCGTCATGGGTTGGAAATCTTCGCCATCCACCGTGATGCCTTTGCGCAAGGGCTCAAGCACTTCTTCCGAGGGACGACCGTTCACGCGGACACGGTAGCGGCGCAACCAACCGTTCGAGGGCAGCTCAAGCTTGCGTTTGACCTCTCCGTCATTGGTCAGCAGCAGCAACCCTTCGGAGTTCAAATCCAGCCGTCCCACGCTCATCACGCGGGGCATGTCTTCGGGCAGGTCATCAAAAATCGTGCCGCGGCCTTTTTCATCGCGGTTGGTCGTCACAAGGCCCGTGGGCTTGTGATACAACCACATGCGGGGCGGCTCGGGATCGCCTACAGGCTTGCCATCGACACTGATCTGATCGGACGACGTGACGTTCAACGCCGGGGAATCGATCTGGACGCCGTTGACGCGGACGCGCCCCGCTTCGATCATGCGTTCGGCTTCTCGACGGCTGGCAAGGCCAGCGCGGGCCAGAACTTTGGCGATACGGTCACCGGCGGGTGTGCCGGGTTTGGGCGGCTGTGTGGGTTTATCTTGGCTCATAATTCAGCGCTTACCTTGTTTCACGCCCTTGCGAAAGACCTGCATTTGCGGCCAAGTGCACAGATGGCCTTTACCTCATATATGTCTGCCGCTTTGGATCAAGCCCGCGCCGCCGCCCTGCGCGGCGAGGTGCCGGTGGGGGCCGTGGTCGTTGGACCGCAAGGTCAGATCGTGGCGGCGGCGGGCAACAGAACCCGCGAATTGAATGACCCCACGGCCCATGCCGAGATTCTTGCGATCCGCGCCGCCTGTATCGCGGCCGGATCGGAACGGCTGGGGGATCACGCGCTTTATGTAACGCTGGAACCTTGCGCGATGTGTGCTGGTGCAATTTCCGTAGCGCGAATTGCGCGGCTGTATTATGGGGCCAGCGACCCCAAATCAGGCGGCGTCGCACAAGGGGCACGGGTGTTTAGCCACCCGCAATGCCACCATGTCCCTGAAATCTATGATGGCATAGCAGCCCAAGAGGCCGAATCCGTTCTGAAAGTTTTTTTCGCTGAAAAAAGAAAAGGATAGCAAATGGCCAGTCGAGACGAGTTAAGCCTTTTCGTGCGCGATGCGCTGGTTGCAGGCAAAAGCCGCCCCGATATTACCGCAGCGCTGATCAATGCCGGCTGGAGCGAGAGCGAAATCAAAGACGTGTTGGGGGCATGGGCCGAAACGGCATTTACGCCACCCGTGCCGCGCCCCGTGCAAACGGTTTCTGCGCGCGATTTTTTTATCTATGCGTTGACGTTCGGGGTGTTGTTGATCGGTGCCATCAATCTGGTGATCGTGCTGCAAGTCCTTGTCGATATGCTGTTTGAGGATGACAACTATGCGGCCGTCGAGCGGATTCGTTTTGGCGTTTCGGTTCTGATCGTAACGGCCCCACTGTATCTGTGGTTAACCGTGCGCGAGCGCCGCAAATTAGTTCGCGACCCCGCGCTGTGCCGGTCCGCCATCCGCAAGTGGCTGACCTATATCGCGCTGTTGCTGGCTTCTGTGACCTTGTTGGGTGATCTGATCGCGACAATCTACGCCTTTCTGACGGGGGATTTTACCCTGCAATTTCTCCTCAAGGCTGTGATTGTCGGCCTAGTCGCTGGCGGGATATTCTTGTTTTACTACAACATGATAAGACAAGGTGAGCCTGAATGAATCGCCTATTATTAATTGGCTCTTGCTTGACAATCGGATTCGCATGGTGGGCCGCCAGATAGGTGCGGATTAAGGACTAAATCTTGATAGGTTGCATGACTTCTGGTTCGATCACATCCACACTCGGAAGTCCTGCGATCAGGGCCTCGGCAGACTGTTCAAGTGCGCCGAACGTCCGATAGTGACAAGGGATTACAGTTTTGAAATCAAAGTATTTCTTGGCAGCATAGGCCGCCTGCGCCATGTCCATCGTATAGAACCCGCCTGCACTTAGGATGCCGATATCAGGTTTGTGGTAATCGCCCATCCATTCCATATCCGCCATAATCCCGGTGTCGCCCGAGACATAGATCGTGTGGCCTTCGCCTGAGATCATAAAACCGGTTTCAGCCCCCATGTAGATCGGCCCGTTGTCGCCCTCGACCGAGGAGGAATGCGACGCAGGGACCATCGTCACGGCAACCTTGCCGCATTTAATCGTGCCACCCTTGTTGAAGCCCGTCGTGTTTTCGACGCCTTGTGCTCCAAAATATCCCATCAGCTCGACCATTCCTGCCACAGGTGCACCGGTCTTTTGCGCAACCATCTTGAGATCTTGAGTGTGATCGAAATGGCCATGTGTCACCAAAATTTGCGTGACCCCAGTAAGTGCTGCCGCGTGGTGTTCTTCGTCCAGCATCGGGTTACCAGTAAGCCAGGGGTCGATCAGGATCACTTGATCTTCAAGTTCTATGCGAAAGCTGCCGTGGCCGAGCCAAACGATATTCATGTGTCATTCCTTTGTTCCATTAACGAGAGTTTAGCGTGTGTTGCCGCTTTGGGGAGCCTCCGGCAGGAGTTTATTTGGCAAAATGAAGCTAAGGGGGCCCCGATTGGGCCAATGACGGCCTGCCCAGACTTGCAGGGGGCTGCGGGGGGCGGTAAACGGCAGTCAAAGAGATAAGGAGCGCCCATGTCCATTGACGAGACCACCGCCGCACGGGTGGCCAAACTGGCCCGTATCAAGGTTGAACCAGACGCGTTGCCTGCGCTGGCACAGGAATTCAACAACATCTTAGGGTTCATTGAGCAACTGAACGAAGTTGACGTCGAGGGCATCGAACCGATGACGTCCGTGACGCCTCAGGTGTTGAAGCGGCGCGATGATGTGGTGCGCGACGGCGATCAGCAGGCCAAAGTTTTGGCCAATGCGCCAGACGCGCGCGAAGGATTTTTTGCGGTTCCGAAGGTGGTTGAATAATGGCTGATTTAAACAAACTGGGCCTTGCCGACGCACGCGATGCGTTGCGAAAAGGTGATGTATCGTCGGTCGAACTAACAAACGCATGTTTGACGGCTATCGAAGGTGCGGGCGCGTTGAACGCATTTGTTCACCACACGGCCGATCTGGCCGCTGATCAAGCCAAGGCTGCGGATGCCCGGATCAAGGCGGGCGACGCGCCTGCCATGTGCGGTCTGCCGATCGGCATCAAGGATTTGTTCTGCACCAAGGGCGTGCCATCGCAGGCCGGGTCGCGCATCTTGCAGGGCTTCCTGCCTGAGTATGAAAGCACCGTTTCACAGAACCTGTTTGATGCCGGCGCTGTGATGCTGGGCAAGCTGAACATGGACGAATTTGCCATGGGGTCGTCGAACGAGACATCCGTTTATGGCAATGCGGTCAACCCTTGGCGGCGTGCCGGCGATGAAGCACCGCTGACACCGGGAGGGTCCTCTGGTGGGTCCGCTGCTGCGGTTGCCGCGGATTTGTGTCTGGCAGCCACAGGTACCGACACGGGCGGATCCATTCGCCAACCTGCAGCCTTTACGGGCACTGTAGGGATCAAACCAACATACGGTCGCTGTTCGCGTTGGGGTGTTGTGGCGTTCGCGTCCTCGCTGGATCAAGCGGGCCCGATGACCAAAACCGTGCGCGATGCGGCGATCATGCTTGGCGCGATGGCTGGTTATGACCCCAAAGATAGCACTTCGGCTGAACTGGCTGTGCCTGACTTTGAAGCGGCGCTGACTGGCGACATCCGTGGTAAAAAGATTGGCATCCCGCGTGAGTACCACATGGACGGCATGCCCGAAGAGATCGAAACGCTGTGGCAAAACGGCATTGCAATGATGCGCGATGCAGGGGCCGAGATCGTTGATATTTCGCTGCCGCATACGAAGTATGCGCTGCCAGCCTATTATGTGATTGCCCCAGCCGAGGCATCTTCGAACCTGGCGCGTTATGATGGTGTGCGATATGGTCACCGGGCCAAGTTGGATCACGGCGATGGCATCACCGAAATGTACGAAAAAACCCGCGCCGAAGGGTTTGGCCCCGAGGTCCAGCGCCGCGTAATGATCGGGACATATGTGCTAAGTGCCGGTTTTTACGACGCTTATTATAACCGTGCCCGCAAGGTACGCACTCTGATCAAGAAGGACTTTGAAGATGTGTTCGCTGCTGGTGTCGATAGTATTTTGACGCCTGCGACCCCTTCGGCGGCCTTTGGCTTGGGTGAAATGACAGATGCGGATCCTGTCGCGATGTATCTGAATGACGTCTTTACCGTGACGGTCAATCTTGCCGGTCTGCCTGGTATCGCCCTACCAACAGGCACCAGTTCGCAAGGGTTGCCATTGGGTCTACAGTTGATCGGACGCCCGTGGGAAGAGGCCGATCTGCTGTCTACCGCCTATGCGCTTGAGAAGGCAGCGGGGTTTGTAGCCAAACCTCAACAATGGTGGTAAAAGGCCGGCAACTAAGCAGTCAATAAAAAGCAGAGCTAATGATTAAACCAATTTCGCTTGTTACAGTCTTGGGCATGGCCTTATCGGCGTGCCAACCTGCAATACCGGATAGCGGTCGCGGGGCAGGGTTTGATTCATTTCAGACGCAGCAAAGCCGACGTGACGCGGCCTTGGCCACAACGAGTCAGGCCGCAATGCCTGCACCGTCCGCTGTAAATGCAACGACGCTGAATGCCGTGGATGACGGGTCTGCTGCTTCAACTGCGGCAGAAACGGCACGCGTGCTTGATGCGACGCGCCCGGGTGGTCTTGGCAACGACGCAATGACCAACTCTGGCGTTGAGCCGCTGAACGCCAGCCCTGCAAACGCAGCGCCTCCGGTTCTAAATACCGAAGGGATTTCTCAAGAAAACAACTTTGACGCAGTCGCTGGCGAACGCAGCATCGAAGGCGATGCTGCACGGATCGCGGCGAACCGTGCACAATACCGCGTTGTCCAGCCAGAAGCGTTGCCAGACCGCAGCGATGCGGGCCCCAATATCGTGTCCTATGCGTTGCAGAACAAGCATAGCGTCGGTACCTCGATTTATACCCGCCGTGGGTTTAACAAGGAACGCAAATTTGTGCGCGCCTGTGCAGAATATAGCCACCCAGATCAGGCACAAATCGCGTTTCTAAGCGCAGGTGGCCCTGAACGGGACCGCGCGGGAATGGATCCGGATGGTGACGGCTATGCCTGCAGCTGGGATCCTTCGCCCTACCGGCGGGCCTTGCAAGGGTAAGACACCTAAGGTGACGGAAATCATCAGACACC
The DNA here is from genome assembly GCA_026421135.1 of Sulfitobacter sp. Classification (GTDB taxonomy): domain Bacteria; phylum Pseudomonadota; class Alphaproteobacteria; order Rhodobacterales; family Rhodobacteraceae; genus Sulfitobacter. The sequence continues at coordinate 5,666 of JAPKCR010000059.1, forward strand.
TCTCACCAAATCAAGGGCCGCGCCGGGATGGGCTGCGGCCCTCGCTCGTTGTAATCCACTATACCGCTATGCAAAATGCCGCAGATGCGCTGGAACGGCTTTGTGATCCCGCAGCCGAGGTGTCGGCCCACTATCTGATCTCTGGGCAGGGCGACATCATCCTGATGGTAGAAGAAGACCAACGCGCATGGCACGCGGGGCAGGGCGAATGGGCGGGGCAGGATGACGTTAATTCTCGCTCCATCGGCATCGAACTGGACAACATGGGCACACATCCGTTCTCAGAACCGCAAATGTTTGCGCTCGAGCGCCTGCTGCGGGGCATATTGGACCGATGGGACATTCAGCCTGAAGGCGTCATCGGTCATTCGGATATGGCACCCGGGCGCAAAACGGATCCCGGACCGCGTTTTGACTGGGCACGCCTTTCCAAACAAGGGCTTGCGGGGGCAGGAAAGGCGCGAGATATGCCTAAACCCCCTTGCCCAGAAACCTTCACGGAACATGCGAAAAATGCAGGTTTTACTGCAGACGTACCGTTTGAGACGCTACTCGCCGCCACACGCCTGCGCTTTGCCCCGTGGCGCTCTGGCCCGCTTTGCGCACAGGACATGACTTTTTGCCACGCCCCTGCTTCCAAATGGAAATAAATCCTCGCCGAAAGCATCCACACCTCGAAACTCATTGACCCCGCATAAAATAAAACGCTAGGCGTGCAGCGCGCGGAGGGCTGGATGGCCGCGGTCCTGGCAACAGGGTCGAGGAAAGTCCGGACTCCAAGGAAAGACGGTGCCGGGTAACGCCCGGGCGGGGTAACCCGACGGACAGCGCCACAGAAAACAAACCGCCACCCTGGCGGGTCGGGCAACCGATACCACCAGGGCGGTCAGGGTGAAACGGTGCGGTAAGAGCGCACCGCGGGGGTGGTAACATCTCCGGCACGGCAAGCCCCACCAGGAGCAATGCCAAATAGGGACCGCGTGCTGCGCTTGGCAACAAGCAAAGCGGGGCTTTTTCTGCCCCAGCAGGTCCGGGTTGGCAGCTATAGCCATGCAGGTAACTGCATGGTCAGAGGAATGGTCATCCCCTGTCTTCGGACAGGGACAAAATCCGGCTTATAGGCCCTCCGCGCATCTTTTCCGGCCCCGATCGGAATTTTTTGAAAATTCCGCTACGGAAAATTCGAATTTTCCGGCTCCTTTCCGCAAAGGTGGGGAAATAGCGGTTGACTCGGGGGCTGGCGTGACTAGAACCCAAATCTCAGGATTTCACGAGGCTTGGTCGAAAAGCGGCCCTCTCGTACTTGCAGGAGAACGACTATGGCGAAGCCAACCACGATCAAGATCCGTCTGAACTCGTCCGCGGGCACAGGCCATTTCTACGTAACAAAGAAAAACGCGCGTACCATGACCGAAAAGATGGTCATCAAAAAGTACGACCCCGTTATTCGTAAGCACGTCGAATACAAAGAAGGCAAGATCAAGTAAGATCAGCCCTTTTAACGGATTGCAGGACCGCACACTTGTGTGCGGTCTTTTGCGTTTATGACCGATGAGCCACTAACAGCTGCATCCAAAGGCGTCCCCATGCCCAAAGAAGGCCATTTTATCAACCGCAGCAATTGGTTGCGGGCGGCGGTTCTTGGTGCCAATGACGGCATCGTATCCATGTCTAGTCTGCTGGTCGGGGTCACATCTGCCGGTATGGCATCTGGAAATGTGATGCTGACTGGCTTTGCGGGCATTTCAGCCGGCGCATTGTCGATGGCAGCGGGGGAATATGTATCCGTCTCGGCGCAGGCTGACGTGGAAACAGCCGATCTTGAGCGCGAACGGATCGCGCTGGAAAACGACCCCGACTATGAACTGGAAGAGCTGGCCGAAGGGCTTGAGACCCGCGGCGTGGAGCCGAAGCTGGCTCTAAAGGTCGCCGCGCAACTAACTGACCATGACGCCCTTGGGGCCCACGCCCGCGAGGAGCTGGGCATGTTTGGGCTGGCAGGGCAGGCGAACCCGCTGCAGGCCGCAGGTGCGTCAGCCGGCGCTTTCGTTGTCGGTGGGGCTTTCCCCTTGATCGCGGCGTTGAGTGCATCGCAGTCAGTCGATATCCCCGCGATCGCTATCGTTGCCGTTTTTGCGCTGGTCTTGTTGGGGGCAGGTGGGGCACAGCTTGGCGGCGCACCTGTACGGCCTGCAGTGGCACGTGCCGTAGTGTGGGGTGTTGTGGCCATGGTGTTTACCGCCGCAGTCGGGCAACTGTTCAACGTCTCGGTTTAGCCATCACCGCTGCGACCAACATTTCGCGGCCGGCTATACTGTCTATTTTGCATAGGGCCAAAAGCTAGCGATCTTGAGGTGCGATCCCCTTGGTTGCCGCAGTTTGCGCGGCAATATCGTCTAGGCTGTATTTCAGACTACGTCGTTCAAGAGACGCAGGTTGATGCACAAGGCCAACGCCCTTTCGTCGATCGATTTTTGGGCGGATCGGGCGGGGAACAAAGCCACCTGCGCAGTTAGGGCAGACGTTGTGCAGCACGCTATCAACGCAGTCGGCGCAGAAGGTGCACTCGTAGCTGCAAATCCGCGCCTCGGTGGCGTCTGGCGGCAGGTCTTTGTCGCACATCTCGCAATTGGGGCGTAGTTCCAACACAGCGCTATCCTTTCGTGGTTTGCCAAGCGGTAAACAAACGCGACGACTGGGCTCAGCGCAAGGGCCTTTGAAGGGGAAATAAGAAAAAGGCCCGACAGATCTCTCTGACGGGCCCTTATATTCTGAAGCGTTTGGAGAGCGCTTATTCGCGGTTTCCGAACAGTTGCAACAGCATCATGAACATGTTGATGAAGTTCAAGTACAGGCTTAGCGCGCCCATAATCCCGGACTTTGCCAACCATTCTTGGTCGCCATGCTGAGCGTGCGCAAGATAGGTGTTCTTGATGTTTTGCGTGTCGTAAGCTGTCAGACCCGCAAAGATCAGCACACCGATGGCAGAGATCGCGAATACCAAAGCAGGCGAACCTAGAAAGATGTTGACCACAGATGCAACGATCAGGCCGATCACACCCATAATCAGGAAGCTACCCCAACCCGAGATGTCTTTCTTGGTGGTGTAGCCCCACAGGCTAAGCCCTGCGAACGCAATC
>JAPKCR010000639.1 GCA_026421135.1 Sulfitobacter sp.
CAGCGTTTCTGCCGACGGTTCTGTCGTTGTGGGAAGCGGCGAACTTGCGGACAGCTATTATACTCGTGCGTTCCGCTGGAAAGACGGCACGATGACTGACCTCGGCACACTTGGCGGCAGCTATAGTCGTGCTGAAGGTGTCTCGGCCGACGGTTCTGTCGTTGTGGGAAGCAGCCAAATTGCCGACAGCCATCATAACCATGCGTTCCGCTGGAAAGACGGCACGATGAGCGATCTCGGCACACTTGGCGGCAGCTATAGCTATGCTAACGATGTCTCGGCTGATGGTTCTGTCGTTGTGGGAGGCAGCGATACTGTCGACAATAGTACTCATGCGTTCCGCTGGAAAGACGGCACGATGAGCGATCTCGGCACACTTGGTGGCAGCCATAGCTCTGCATCCGGTGTTTCGGCTGATGGTTCTGTCGTCGTGGGAAGCAGCCGAATTGCCGATAGCTATGATTCTCACGCGTTCCGCTGGAAAGACGGCACGATGACAGCGCTCGGATCGCTTGGCGAGGCAACAGCGCGGTCGGTCAATGCACTCTCGGCAGATGGCACAGTATTGGTCGGGCAAGCAGGTGGTTCTGGCATGATAATGATGTACGCCAAGTTCTCAGAGGAATCGGGCATTGCATACCGTTGGAGTGAGGACAGCGGACTGCAAAGTGTCGCAGACTGGGTTGATGAAAATGGCGGCGCGACGCCTTCAGGATATAAACTGACCAACGCAACAGGCGTCAGCGCAGACGGTACTGTTGTCCTTGGGATAGGACAGTACGAAAACGAATTCTCCGAAGATGGGCCACCAGAAATAGATCTGAAGAGCATGTACTACGAACCAACTCGGACCTTTTGGTTGGCCCGAGGTAACGGCTTCTTGAGCGACACAGCAGCATTTGACCGCAGTGTTATTCAGGCAGGGTCCGCATCGCTCTCAACTGCCCTTGCCGCTACAAACCTTGCACTAGAAGGTGCTCATCACCGCACCCTTTTGAACATGGGCATAAAGGTCGGAAGTACCGGATGGTTTGCTTGGTCCACTGCAGACGCGGCAAAAAACGATTATACGGACACAACGTCCTATTTGGCTGAAACCGGAATCGGGCGTGACATCGGCGATTACCGTATTGGTATTGCCGTCGGGACAACCAAGTCACAGCAGGATTGGGATCTTGGAGGCAACGCAGAATTTAACGGTGATTATGTGCTGGCCGAGATTGCCCGTGCGTTTCCTATCGCTGGTGGCAGTTCAATTGAGGCGAGCTTGCTTGGCTACTACGCAACATTCGACACGGAGCTTAACCGAGCCTATGCGAGTGGTGCTGGTACAGATATATCAACTGGCAGGCCCGACCTGCAATCAGCGGCCATCAAGGCACGGCTCGATTGGGTAAATGCAAAAACCCTTGGCAATGTCACTTTGTCACCCTACGCGGCGCTCACGATGACAAACGCAAAGGTAGATGGATACACCGAAACCGGCGGCGCTTTCCCCGCAACCTATGGCGACGCTTCTTCTGATGGAGGCGATCTTCGGATTGGTTCTGCGTTCACTTTCGAGACATCCAATATGATAAGCGTCCGCCTAGGTGCCGAGGCCGTTCATCAATTTCAAAGCGATGGTCAGGCAGTCAATGGAGGGGTGGCGGGGCTTTACTCCTTTAACCTTGCTGGCGAAGAACGGAAATCCAATTGGGCGCGTGTAACGCTAGACGCGGATTATGCCCTTTCACCGGTTTCGACACTGACAGGTGGCCTGAGCATGTCCACGCAAGGCAGCCAGCCTACAGTTGGCCTTACAGTTGGTTTGAGGGCAGCGTTCTAATACCGCCAACTCTGATGAAAATGCCGACGCCAGCGCAATTCTTGCTGGCGTCGGTTTTTTTTGGTGCGTGGGCTAGTACGGAACATGTTGAGACTTCCGAAGCCAAAAGATTTTCATAACTAGTAAAGCAGAGGTTGGAAAATTGCGCTCCGATCCGGTTGTCAATCGAACGGTGAACTTGAGCCAGCTTTGAGCCAACACAAAGGCCAGATTTTGATCCATTTCGATGGGCGCAAATACGTCACCGCACACCAATTGGCCCTAACCTGCTCCCCTGAAATATCCGGCGTTCAAGGTCAGCCTTTTCTCCAACTGAGGAGATAGGCGAAGAACAGATTATTGGGACTTTGAAAGGGTATCAGGCTGGACTTGGTGCAAACTAGCTTTGCCGCACGCATGGGGTCAGTGATGGGCGACTCCGCAGCCTACTTCGATAGGAACCAGTTGTGATGTTCGCTTTCGTTGCAAAGCGCCGAGCACTTCTACAACCCGACAAGCCGCCACTCGACGATAGGATACCTAGGCCCTCTGCAAT
>JAPKCR010000640.1 GCA_026421135.1 Sulfitobacter sp.
CCGCCGTTTAGATCAATACCGCCGTCCCAGCCCAGATGTACGCCGACCTCGGGCGGGGCCAACGCGCCAAGCGCATTCTGAAACCCGACGCCACATATAGGAAGCATTGCAGCGGCATCGCCAAGTGGCACATCCGGTGCAAAGACGATGGCTGCCCGCAGGTCGGCGGCCCCCAGATCATAGATCACCAACCCCGCATCGCATCCCACCTCCGCAGCTTCACATGCCAAGGCGAACGGATCGCCGCCCTTTGCGTTTCGAGCTGAAAACAGGGGTGGTAGCTGTAGCGTCGTCATGCATGCCCTTGCGCGATCAGGTCTTTTGCAACCTTGCGGAATGCCATGGCTTGCGGGCTTTCAGGTTTGGACACCACAATCGGCGCGCCGCCGTCGGCTGCCAGCCGAATGTCGATATGCAGTGGAATTTCAGCCAGCAAGGGGACGTTCAGCTTCTGGGCTTCTTTGGCGACGCCGCCATGACCGAACAGATGTTCCTCGTGACCGCAGGCTGAACAGATGTGCGTCGACATGTTTTCAATCATACCGATTAAGGGCGTACCAAGCTGGTTGAACATGTCGATGCCCTTGCGGGCGTCCAGCAGCGCGATGTCTTGCGGGGTCGATACAATGATTGCACCGTTCAGGTCGGCCTTTTGGGCAAGGGTCATTTGCACGTCACCGGTGCCGGGCGGCAGATCGACAATCAGCACATCCAGCGCGCCCCATTGCACCTGTGTCAGCATTTGCTGCAACGCGCCCATCAACATTGGTCCGCGCCAGACAACGGCCTGATCGTCGTTGGTCATCAGGCCCAGAGACATCATAGTCACGCCGTAATTGCGCATCGGCAGGATCGTCTTGCCATCAGGCGAAGATGGTCGACCGGATACACCCAGCATACGCGGCTGCGACGGCCCGTAAACATCGGCATCCAGCAATCCGACGCGGCGGCCTTCGGCGGCCAATGCGCAGGCCAGGTTCGACGCGACGGTCGACTTGCCAACGCCGCCTTTGCCCGATGCAACTGCGATGATCCGGTCGATGCCGGGAATTTTTTGCGGACCCGACGGGGCCGAACTGCGCGATCCCTTGAGGTCGGGGGGCGGTTTGGGCGCGCTGTGCGCCGTTAATACGATCGAGACGGATGTAACACCGTCCAACGCCTTGATTTGCGCCTCGCCGTTGTCTTTGATGTCGGTGTAGGCCGCCGCGTGATCGCCGCTGACCTCCATCACGAAACGCACGACCCCGTCATCAACGGTCAGTGCCTTGACGATGCCGGCTTCTACTATCGATGTGCCACTGATCGGATCGGTGAGGTCTGCCAAAATGGCAAGAACTTGTTCTCTTGTGACAGTCAATTCAGGATTGCCCTTCGATTTTGCCGGTAACGATATGTTCCATATCCAGCCCGTCGATAGTCAACACCATTTTGGCCTCAAAGCTTTTGCCTGTGGTGTCACCAGCGTTACGTAGCGCTTCTTCGATGGCTTGCTGGGATGTCACGCCAACCTGCTTGAGGAACTTACGCATCGACATGTTGAAATCATCGCTCATGTTAAGGTCTCCTGTATCTTTGACCGCTTGGGGAACAGCCGCTTGGGCTGATGGGTCAACGGCTGTGGGTTAAGTGTTATACGGTCTGCGACGGCTTGGTCGTTCACCGACTGCAACATCAGTGATCCTTGCGCTTTGACAGGTAATCATCCGTGGTCCGGGGGCGGGGCCGTTCGGCACCTGCAAGCGGGTTGTTTTGCGCATGATACTGCGCGGTGATCCGGCAGCCGTCACACATCTGGATCATCCGCGCGGTTTCTGAATTGGCAAACATCGCATGTTTCCCGGCCAGCATTTCGACGACCTTTTCGACTGTAGATTTGACGCCGAACAGCGTCCCACATTCTACACAGGCAAACGGTTCCTCTTCGTTGAGGATCACCTGTTGCAAGGCAGTATCGGTCAGGTTCAACTGCGGCTCAAGCGTGATTGCGTTTTCAGGACAGATATTAGCACAAAGACCGCATTGCAGACAGGCATCTTCCTGAAAGCGCAATTGCGGCATGTCGGGATTATCGCCAAGCGCGCCTGAAGGGCACAGTGATGCGCAGGCCAGACATAGAGTACAGGCATCTGTATCCACCACAACTGCGCCATAAGGGGCCCCTTGGGGCAGTTCCAAAACCTCGACTTCGGGGTTCAGCGCCTTGGCGGCCAGTCGTGCGACCTGCCGTCGGCTGCCAATGGGCAGGATCGGGTCGGTTGTGGGGGGCGTTGGCGTTTGACCAAACAGATGATCCGCCAGCGCATCGGGGTCTGCGAAATCCAGCAAAGCGGTTTGGTCCGGTGCAATCGCGTTGG
>JAPKCR010000641.1 GCA_026421135.1 Sulfitobacter sp.
GGCGAAATAGTCGTGAAACAGTACTTCGACTGTGTGTCGACCATCATTGCTGATCTTGAACAAGGCATCAGGTAAGGAGAGCGGATCATGATCACCAACCCCACAGGAATAAATGATGCGGCGACGGGAAATTGGTGCCAGCATCTGCAGCACATAATCCAAACTATTAGTATGACCTGCTATTGTGCCGTCTGGCGTGACAAGTTCGATCTGCCACCTCTGTTTGCCTCCGACTCGCAGCACTACTGCTGATCGTCCAAGGGCATGATGTTTCGAGGCAATCCGGTTTGCGAGGTATGCATCGGCACCACCGCCCATGCTGTGGGCTAGGTAGATTGAAACAGGGTAAATATCCTGCGAGCCCACCCAAGCAAGAGCGAGGGCAAGTCTGGTCGAGCGAAGCGGATCAGATTGAACAAAGCGTTGAACATCGCTGTCAAAATTGGGGAATCTCTGCCGAACTTTTTGATTGTTCTCAGCAATAAGGCGCTGTTTTTCCGTGCTTCCAAAACTTTGGCCGCCCCGGTGTTCGACGAAGAGGTTTCTAGCGCTTAGATGTATACCGCCCAGCGCTCTAGCACGCTGACACCAATCGACCTCTTCCCCATAACCGCGTCCGAATGCCGGATCAAAATTGGGAAGTTTACTGAGATAATAGAGGTTTATGGCCATGCAGAAGCCCACACCGGTGGGCACATTGATCAGCTCGGCGACTGGGTTCAGCGCGGCGGCAGCGCGATCGATTGCGTCCCCTTGCCCTAGGGTCAATGCTTGGGGCTTGCAGATCAATGGCGTTGAAAAAATTTCGGCATTGTTAGACATGGGAGTGACTGTCGCAACATTCTTGCGCGCGGAAAGCGGGGCAATCAAACGGGTTGCCCAACCGGCAGGCACCAACGCGTCAGAGTTGAGCAGCACAACGGGATCGGACCAAAGTAGTGCTTTCTCAAACCCCTGATTTACGCTCTGAATAAATCCAAGGTTTTTGCTGTTTTCCAACAGGATAACTTGATCTTTGTTTTCGTTCTTCCACCGTTTGAGTAAGGGTAGCACCCGATTATCCGTCGATGCATCTTCTATTAGGATCATTCGCCACGGCAGATCGGTATGATTTTTGACACGGTCCAGAGTGTCTTGAAGAAGCTCGAAGGCATTGAAGACAGGCATTATTATCGTAATGCCTTGGTCGTTTTTCAGCCGCAACGGGCCCGCTGGCGCTCGGAATAGATCAGGGTCTAGTTCGCGCGATTTTGGCAGAGATGTAAGACGCAGGCCCTTTTTGATCCGCGCACGATATTTCGGGTTACTGGTCGCTAGCCAACCGACACCTGATGAAAACTGACCAAGGATAGCGACAAGAAAATCAAAGAGTACACGCATTTGAATCCAGCGAAGATGTTCTATTCGCAAGGTCACGGACATCGGGGGCTGGCAAGGGGCTACGCCATGAAACTCAAGGCCAAAGCGGCCAACTTCGATCAAATTAATAGGCCCCAATGGTATGCTCGAATCAAATCCCAGATGTGTATCAAGGCCATGCGTTTTGGCGACGTCGTCCCGCAGAAGGTTAGGCCGAATACTGGCCTTAATTCCGTTCATATGCAGAACGACTTCATCTGCGTTGGACCAGCCAGCCAACCGGATATGACCGTCAGCTATACTTACAATGTCTAACGCGCCTGATATCTGATGATTGGACGCGTATAGTGCTTGCGGCCTTCCCCGCCCCTTAAGGTGGGCAGCGGTGTAGCGGGCAAAAAGAGCGGCGAGCTGTTTATACAAAATCAGTCTTTTCGATTCTAAGTTCTTTAGATTGGTTCTTAGATCAGCACGCGCGTGCTTAAGGGGAGGTTAAAATGTACGGACCGGGTTTCCTGAAGGGCGAGAAACTGGCGAATGCCGCAGTTAGACTGCCATGAACAAATGGGATGTTCTCGATAGCGGTGTGAATAACCAGGTTGATATTTCGCTAACTGCAAAACTGGCCGATGGTTTTCAAGTCAGGATGTATGGGCAAAACAACCACTTGGTGATTGGTGAAAATACGGTTCTGGGTACGGGGCTAATCGAGCTGCGAAACACTGAAAGCTCAATCAAAATTGGGGATAATTGCATCTTAAATGGCAGCTTTCGTTGCCGCGCTGGGCAGACGCATATCCGGATTGGCGACAAAACCACGATGATGATCGCGCATATTTCGCTGCACGAATCTGGGACAATAACGCTTGGCGACGACTGTATGCTGTCAGGTGATATCACGATGGATGTCAGCGATATGCATTCGATATTAGACGTTAAATCTGGTATCCGCATAAACCCGCCGCGCGACATTTTGATCGGTGATCATGTCT
>JAPKCR010000642.1 GCA_026421135.1 Sulfitobacter sp.
TCGGTGCAGCCTATGACCGCCTCGCCAGCGGCAAGGCAATCGGCAAGGTGGTCGTGGACGTATAACGCACCGCAAGGCGCGTTTGGCATGGCGCGGCGGGCTTCGGCTCGCCGCGCCTTTCGTTTTTCGGGACAGGATTTCAAAGAAAAATCACACCCCAACTCGAGCCGCCCATTATATCCATAAACCAAATTTTGATTACCAAATACGACCATTTATCGCGGTGATATATGGCAATAAGTGTTGTGCAGCAAAGCTGCTCCAACATATCAAGGATGCCCCAAATGACCCTTACACCCCTTCAACAAGCCCGCGCCGTTGCCCGTCCAACCCGGGAACAGATGCTTAGCCGTGATATCTCTGTCCACCATTTCTGGAACCAGAACCGTGATCTGTTTGAAAGCGCCTGGTCGGAATGGCAGGCGGAAAACGAGGCCAAACTGCCCCAGCTGGACAGCTCCATTTTCGATCCGAGACTGCGCGCGGCCGTGGAACAGGCCTGGGCAGATCCGACAGCCGAAGATGCGGTTAAGGACCTGTGGGAAGAAGTCTTCCCCGGCGTCTATCGCGCGCAGTTCTTCAACGTCGAACGCCTTGCCGCCCTGCGCGAATACCTTTACGGCGTTGCCGATGCGGACATCCCATTGCGCCCCCCTTACGGGATCGTGCTGAACCGCGGCGGCGCCATGCTTGACCCGCGCTCCGAAGGGTACCTCGCCGCGCCCGGATTTCAGAGCTTCTACCGCGAGATGATGGACGCCTACATGCGGCCCGTGTCCCGCCTGCTGTTCCCTGACGTCGTGGGCTTCGACACACAGACATTCGGGTTCTCTATCCGGTGGCAGGCCAGCAAGGATACATCCTTGCGCCCCCATTCCGATGCCTCTACGGTGACATTGAATATCAACCTGAACCTGCCAGACGAAGGCTATTCCGGTTCTGCCGTCAGCTTCATTGATCCGGTTTCACGCCGCGTTGAAAAACTGACGTTTGAGCCCGGTACCGCCCTGATCCACCACGGCAGCGTCCCCCACGCGTCCGAGCCGATCACAGAGGGCGAACGCTATAACTTTGTTCTGTGGCTCTATGGTCAGCAGGGACAGATCCCGCATGGCGGTATCCCGACGCCACAAATCTCGGCCAAAGACAGGTGGTCCCTACCAACGGAAGAATTTGACAACTTCGCGCCGTTCTAAGGCCGGGTTGTCCCTTAACATAGCGATACATTCGGGCGGTTCAGCCGCCCGAATACACGAGGGGAATAACGTGCGGCACGCCTGTAGTATAAGGTTCATTGAGCGTCTGTGCATCTTGCGTCTATCCTCATCTATGGAGACGCGACGCGCCGAGAGCCACCAACGAACAGCTGAAAAGGACGCTGAGCATGGAAAGCTTTGCCGACGATCTAAGTCAGATGCAGCGGACGCCCTTGCAGGCGGACCATGTCGAAGCGCTGCGGGAGGTTGGAACGGTAAGGACTTATGCTGCGGGCGACACGATCATTCGACCCGGCGATCCGTTGGACGAACTACTCTATATTGAAAGCGGGGAGATAGAGGTTGTGCATCCGATTACGCAGGATCGCACGATCGCGGCCACGATGGGACCATCCCAATTTACCGGTGAAATTGGAACCCTTTTAGGAGCGGTATCAATGATCCAAATGAGGGCGTGCGAAGCCTCAAAGGTGATCGTGGTCCAAAACACAGACCTAAGAAGACTGATGTCCCGCATCCCCGAGATGAGCGATATTATTCTGACTGTCTTTGCCGCCAGACGCCGCGGGAACGTCGAGCATGGACAAACCGAGCTCAAATTGATCGGCGCGGATGTTGATAAGGATATTCAGAAGATCGCCATCTTTGCACAGCGCAACCGGATCGCGGCGCAATTGATTGATCTTGAAAGCTCCGAAGCTGACGTGACACGCACAAGCTGTGATTTGCAGGATTGTGGCCCTGCGGTGATTTTCGGCGGTAAGGTGATCGACGATCCGACCCCGGAAAAACTCGCACGGACCCTGGGCCTCGAGCTGGTGATCCCGAGCGACGAAGTGGTCGATGTCCTAATTGTGGGGGGCGGGCCTGCGGGCGTGGCCGCCGGGGTCTATGCCGGTGCTGAGGGGCTATCCGCGGTCGTCGCAGAAGATATCGCCATCGGTGGGCAGGCGGGCACGTCCAGCCGGATCGAAAACTACATGGGGTTTCCCACGGGCATCTCTGGTGGTGACCTTGTCTGGCGCGGCGAGGTTCAAGCGATGAAATTCGGTACCCGCTTTGCCATGCCATTGCGGATCGAGGCATTGGCCTGTCGCGACGACCGCTTTTACGCAACATGTTCGAACGGCCGAG
>JAPKCR010000643.1 GCA_026421135.1 Sulfitobacter sp.
GACATTCTTTACCGTCTGGTCCAACGTGTTCATGCGTGGCGGCCTAAAGGCGGGAGAACGTTTTCTGGTCCACGGTGGTTCCTCGGGAATTGGGACGACAGCCATTCAGCTGGCCCGCGAATTTGGCGCACGTGTCTTTGCGACAGCGGGTACTGACAGCAAATGCGCGGCCTGTGCGAAATTGGGGGCCGAGGCCGCGATTAATTATCGTGATACCGATTTTGTGGATGTCCTGAAAGCCGAAGGTGGTGCCGATCTGATCCTTGATATGGTTGGCGGCGACTATATCCCACGCAACCTGCAGGCGCTGGCCGAAGATGGCCGTCTTGTGCAGATCGCGTTTCTAAGCGGGCCCAAGGTGGAGGTGAATTTTGCCACTTTGATGACCCGCCGGTTGACCATGACAGGCAGCACCCTGCGCCCGCAAAGCGATCTGGCCAAAGCCCGAATTGCGGAACAGTTGCGCGAACAGGTCTGGCCGCTGCTGGATGCGGGAAAGATCGCGCCCGTGATGGACAGCGAGTACGAGTTCGAACAGGCCAGCGATGCACATGCTCGAATGGAGACCAGCGGCCACATAGGCAAAATTGTTCTAAAAGTGAATGGATAGGAAACCGTCATGGCGCTAACTGCAGTAATCGAGGCCCACGGTGGCCCTGAGCAATTCAAGCTTGTGGATGTCGAGGTTGGCGAACCCGGCCCCGGAGAGATTCGCATTGCCCACAAGGCCGTCGGCCTCAACTTTATCGACGTTTACCAGCGCACCGGCCTGTACCCGATGCAACTGCCGCACGCGATGGGGATGGAGGCAGCCGGGATCATCGAAGCGGTTGGTGAAGGCGTAACACATCTCAAGGTCGGCGACCGTGCAGCCTATGCTTCGCAGCCCCCTGGTGCCTATACCGAAGCCCGTGTGATGCCAGCCGCGCAGGTTTGTCCCTTGCCCGACGGAATATCGTTCGAAGAAGGCGCGGCAATGATGCTGAAAGGCATGACGGTCGAGTATCTGTTCCACCGCACCACGCCACTAAAGCGGGGCGATACTGTGTTGTTCCATGCGGCAGCCGGAGGCGTTGGGCTGATCGCCTGCCAATGGGCAAAGTCCGAAGGGATCACACTAATTGGCACAGCCGGAACGGATGAAAAATGCCAGTTGGCGTTGGATCACGGGGCCGCGCATTGTATCAACTATCGCAGCACAGACTGGGCGGCGCGGGTGTCCGAGCTGACAGGCGGCGCGGGTGTTGATGCGGTTATGGATGCGGTGGGTGCTGACACATTTGAAGGATCGCTCGACAGTCTGAAACCATTGGGAATGATGATATCTTTCGGGAACGCTTCCGGCCCTGTACCACCGTTCAGCGTAGGAATTCTGGGGGCGAAAGGATCGCTAAAAATCACGCGCCCCACGATCTTTACGCATATTGGCGATCACGCAACTTGTCAGGCAATGGCCAAGCATTTGGCAGATAAAGTTCTGTCCGGTGACGTGAAGATAAACATCGGCCAGCGCTTAGCGTTGAAAGATGTCGCCAAAGCCCATGCCGCGCTTGAAGCGCGTCAGACGACAGGCAGCACGATCCTCGAAATCAAATAAACGCCGCAGCCTCCGGCGGGAATATTTAAGATCCAGAGAAGACAGGGCCACGCTCTCTTCTTCTCTGCTCTTGAACACCCTCGCCGAGGGCCATTGCCCAACGAGTGATACCCTATCTGATCGGCGTGAACAGCGCGTCATCAAGTGTGCAGTCCTTGATCACGTCGCGGCCACAGGGAACGGGGCTCAGGTCCTTTGACATGCAGATGCGAACTTCTTGGATGTAGCCTTGTTTACATGTGACCGTGACGCCATCTGGAGACATCTCGGGGTTCGATTTCAGGAATGCGGCTTCGATGACCGAGGCTGGTACGGTGATATCGTTCTTAAGTTTTCGAAAAACTGCCGGGCGTTCGACCGCCTCGTAGGCCGCGCGCGAGGTTTCATAGTAGCGGGTTGCGGAAAGACCCGTACAACTGCCGTGTTTCTTCCATTGGTGCCATGCCAAGCCGGACGTACCCATGATATCGGCCATTTGAGCAGTCATGCCGCGCGATGGAGGGCGCTGCACTGTGTGGCAAAACGATGGGAAGCCACGGTGGAATTGGGGCCACAACCCATGCATGATCCATCCATGGTCCTCAGAAGCGTCACATTGGGGCGATCGGCGCGCATCCCCTTCGATGGCGCACCAGTTCGGTGACCAGCTTAGGGCCAGAACATAATAGTCGAACTCTCCGGCTATTTCACCTTCGGCAGTTGCCCCGCGAGGGGATGCTGCAAGCAGGGTGATGAGGCACAGGATCAGCAAA
>JAPKCR010000060.1 GCA_026421135.1 Sulfitobacter sp.
ACAAGGAACAGCTGCAAGCGCTGGTCGATGAGACGCACAAAGTCGCGGGCAAGATCGACATCGTAATCGGCAATGCTGGCGTGAACCCGTATTACGGGCCAACGTCTGAAATTCCTGATGATGCCTATCAGAAAACCATGAACGCCAACGTGCAGTCTAACTTGTGGCTGGCGCAGATGGTTGCCCCTGACATGGTTGAAAAGGGCGCGGGTTCGATGGCGTTTACGTCGTCAATAGGGGCGTTCAAACCATCGGTCATGCTGGGCACCTATGGCATGTCCAAGCTGGCGTTGATCGGCCTTGTGCGTAACCTTGCAGCGGAATTCGGCCCCAAGGGTATCCGGTTCAACGCGATTTGCCCGGGGTTGGTGAAAACTGAATTCGCACGCGAATTGTGGGACAACCCCGAGGTTGAAGAGCGGATCAAGAAGGACATTCCTTTGCGTCGTTTGGGTGAAGCCGACGATTTCGCGGGCCTTGCCGTTTTCCTTGCGTCGGACGCAAGCCGCTACATGACCGGTCAGGCGCTGACCGTTTGTGGCGGATCGAATATGTGGACGTGAGGGAAGACTATGGAACTGAAAGATAAAATCAT
Organism: Sulfitobacter sp.; assembly: GCA_026421135.1. Classification (GTDB taxonomy): domain Bacteria; phylum Pseudomonadota; class Alphaproteobacteria; order Rhodobacterales; family Rhodobacteraceae; genus Sulfitobacter. Next base: position 596 of record JAPKCR010000060.1, read on the forward strand.
TGTCGTCACTGGTGCCGCCAGCGGTATTGGCAAGGCGATGGCCATTCGCTTTGCCGCTGAAGGTGCTAAAAAGGTTGTCTGCGTCGATCTGAACAAGGACGGCGCACAAGAGGTGGCAGATGGCATCGGCGGCGTTGCATTTGGCGTAAATGTCGGTGTCGAACAAGAGATCGCGGATATGATCGAAGCGGTCGAGGATGACATCGGTCCGATTGATTTGTTCTGCTCAAACGCAGGTATTTTGACGGCTGGCGGCATGGAAGTGTCCAATGACGACTGGCAGCGGATTTGGGACATTAATGTGATGTCACATGTCTGGGCCGCGCGTCATCTGGTGCCTCGCATGACCGAACGCGGGGGCGGCTATTTGCTAAATACCGCATCTGCGGCAGGCTTGCTCAATCAGGTTGGGTGCGCCCCTTATGGTGTGACAAAACACGCGGCTGTTGCCTTAGCTGAATGGCTGGCAATGACCCATGGCGATGACGGAATCAAGGTTTCCGTCCTTTGCCCCCAAGCGGTGCGCAGCGAAATGACCCGTGGACACGAAGAATCTGTAGCGGCGCTAGATGGCATGTTAGAGCCTGAGCCGGTAGCAGATGCTTGTGTCGAGACAATTCGCAACGAGACGTTCCTTGTGCTCCCTCACCCGCAGGTGCTGGATTATATGCGCAAGAAAACTGACAACTATGATCGTTGGATCGGTGGCATGCGCAAGCTGAACCGCCAGTTTGGCGACATCCGCAACCCAAAGAAAGCACCATCATGATCGGATACACGACAGTCGGCACTACCGACATGGAACGCGCCAAAAAGTTCTATTGCGATCTGTTCGAAAGCAAGGATGCAAAGGTGTTGGTGGATGCCGGTCGCATCGCGATGATCGGCACAGGACGTGGCACCCCGATGATTGCAGTTTGCGAGCCATATAACAAAGAGGCCCCCACCCCCGGCAACGGTGTGATGGTGGCCTTTACGGCAGAGACGAAACCAGAGGTGGATGAAATCTATGCCCGCGCGATTGAACTAGGGGCAACCTGCGATGGCCCTCCGGGACAGCGCGTGCCAGACCGTTTTTATGGCGCTTACGTGCGCGACCATGACGGCAACAAGCTGTGCTTTTTCAAGTTCGCCTAAGGTGAAAATCTGCCGTCCGCATCACGTGGGCGGCAGATTATAAACGCGCCGCGCCGTGCCAGAAAACAGCGCTGTCTTCTCGGCCTCGCCCAGATCCGCCGACATCTTTTTGAACGCGTTCCAGATCACGGGATAGCTGACCGCGGTGCGATCCACGGGAAAGTTACTTTCAAACATGCAACGGTTCGCGCCAAAGACCTCCAACATATGCGCATACCACTTGCCCTGCGCATCGACGATTTCGTCCGAGGAGGGCGGCAGATCGCGGTGTATATAGCCAAACCCGTTGTCTGGCATGCACAACCCGCCCAATTTTGCCATAACATTTGGACACTCGGCCAGCTCGGCCATGTGATCTTTCCACGCTTTGAAAATCTCGTCGCGCTTGCCCTCGAAACGGCCGACACCAAGGGGGGTGCCAAAGTGATCAAGGATCAGCGTTGTGCCCGGAACCGCGCGGGCCAGATCAAGAAATTCCTGATGCTGGTGGTGATAATGCCAACTGTCCAGCGTAAGGCCGCGTTCGCCCAAAATCGCCGCGCCGCGTCTGAAGTCAGGATCACCGTATTGGTTCGGAACACCGCGCCCCGGTATGGCAAGACTGGCGGGCTCCGGATCGCGCGCACCGGAGTTGCGAATACCTTTGAAAGGCCCTGCCCCGCATCAGTGTGAGCGTCCAATGCTTCGTGCAGCAAAGCAGGGTCTAGCACCAGTTCGGTCTGCCCGATGATGCCCGCGATTTTGGCATGCCCTTTGCCTGCGGTCGCAGCCATTTGCGTGACTTCGCGGGTTTCGGCCACCGATTGCAAATGCGCAGGTGCGTCCAGATCCCAGTAGGACCGGCATTCGATGAACATTGTCTGCACAACATTGTGCCCCGATCCGGTATCGCGCCAAAGCGCATCCATCTCGTATACAGCGGGGTTTTCATCAGTGCCGTGCCGCCAAAGGTGATGATGCGGATCGACGATTTCCCGGACGGGGTCAATGATCGCTTCTTGCACCAAACTCAACCAGTCGTCACGCAGCTCGATTCCCGGTTTCCACCCCGGATATCGGCCCCCGGTGTCGGTCATGTTTTCTCTTTCTTCACATAGGGGCGCATCAAGCCCTCTTGGGCCGTGCTTGCCGCCAGTTGGCCATTCTGATTATAGATCAGCCCACGGTTAAAGCCGCGTGCACCGCCCGTGAACGGTGCATCTAGTTCGTAAAGATGCCAGTCGGAAAAATCGATCGGTGCGTGAAACCACATGGCATGGTCCAGGCTGGCAGTCATGACCTTGCCCTGAAACCACGTCAAACCGTGCGGGCGCAAGGATGATCCCAGCAGGTTCATATCAGACGCATAAGCTAGCAGACACTGCTGCATGATCGGAGATTGCCCCTTGGCCGCTTCCATCCGAAACCAAAGGTAGTTCTTATCCGAGGTTTTATCTGGTTCGAACAGATCACGCGGATCTACTTCTCGTATTTCGATCGGACGTTCGCGCAGGAAATCATCACGGTGCTTTTCGGGAATTTTCTGGATATATGGCTCGCGCAGATCAGGACGATCTAACCAATGCTCTGGGCCTTTGACGTCTGGCATTTTGTGCTGATAGTCCCAACCCTCTTCCTCTACGTGGAACGAGGCAGACAGGTTGAAAATTTGTTTCCCGTGCTGGATCGCAACGACCCGACGGGTGGTAAAGCTGCCACCATCTCGGGCGCGGTCCACCTGATAGATTACTGGGATTGCAGGATCACCGGGACGGATAAAATAGGCATGCAGCGAATGGCACATCCTGTCGGGAACAGTGCGATAGGCGGCCATCAGCGCCTGCGCAATTACATGTCCGCCGAAAATGCGCGTCGTTGTTTCACCACCCGACCCGATGCCGCGAAACAGGTCGACCTCAAGCTGTTCAATGTCAAGCAGTTCAAGCAATTGGCGGGCTACGTCAGTCATAGGTCAGTCCTTTTGGGTCGCGCGCTGTTTGGCATAAGCGATGAAGAAATCGAAGCTGTCCGGATTGGCCATTGAATCGCGGTTCACGACCTTTTCGGGGTCATGGCCAAGCAATAGTTTTTTCACTGGAACCTCAAGCTTTTTGCCCGAAAGTGTGCGCGGTATTTCTGCGACCTCGACGATTTCGTTCGGGATAAAACGCGCGGATACGTTTTTGCGGATGGCAGCGTTAATCTTGTCTTTCAGCGCTTCATCCAACGCCACGCCTTTGGCAGGCACAACGAACAGCGGCATAAAGCTTTCGCGGCCCAAAAATTCAAGATCCACGACAAGGCTGTCCATCACATCGTCGATGCCTTCGACGGCTTGATAGATTTCCGCGCTGCCGAGGCGCAAACCCTTGCGATTAATTGTGGCGTCCGACCGGCCATAGATCACCGATCCGCCATCTGCGTTAATCTCGATCCAGTCGCCATGGCGCCAGGTGCCGGGATAGGTGTCAAAATAACTGTCGTGCAGGCGGCTGCCATCATCATCACCCCAGAAAAACAGCGGCATAGACGGCAGCGGTTCGGTGCAGACCAGTTCACCGACAACGCCGGTCAGTTCGTTGCCGTCCACGTCATAGGCACGCACCGCGTTGCCGAGCGCGCGACACTGCATTTCGCCCGCGCGCACCGGCATGCCGGGATGGCCCAGCACGAATGCACCAGCAAGATCGGTCCCACCAGAGATCGGGGCAAGCCAGACGTCTTCTTTGACGTCGCGATAAATCCAGTCATAGGCGTCAGAGCTAAGCGGTGATCCGGTAGCACCTAGCGATTTCAACGCGCTTAGGTCAACTTCCTCTCGCGGTTTAATGCCCGCTTTCATGCAGCCACTAAAGAAAGCAGCCCCCGCACCGAAGAAATCCAGCTTTTCATCAGCCACAAAGCGCCAGATCACCCCCGTATCGGGATAGTTCGGCGCACCGTCGAACATTGCGACAGTGGTGCCTTGGCCAAGGGCCGTGAACTGCGAATTCCACATAATCCAACCGGACGAGGTCAGCCAGCAGTAGCGCCCACCCGGTTTGAAATCGTGGTGTAATGACTGTTTTGCCGATTCCAGAATGATACCACCATGACCGTGCACGATTGGTTTTGGGTTTCCGGTGGTGCCAGACGAATAGACGATCCACAATGGATGATCGAACGGCACTTGGGTCGAGGTATAGTCGACCTTGTCGTGCAGCAAATCGTCCCAAGCGATATGACCCGCAGGCAAGTCGCCGACGAACGGCACCGTGATGCACTGGATCAAGCTGGGCAGCTCTGCTTCGATGCCCGCTAGAACCTCGCGGCGGTCAATGGTCTTGCCCGCGTGAACATACCCGTCTTGTGCGATCAGCACCTTGGGCTCGATCTGTTTGAAGCGGTCCAAAATGGCAACATGGCCCATGTCAGGCGCGCAAAGCGACCAAATTGCCCCTATGCTGGCTGTCGCAAGAAAGGCGATCATTGCGGTTTCCGTGTTAGGCAAGACTGCGACTACACGGTCGCCCTGTTTCACGCCCATGCCGCGCAGGCGTGCGGCGACACTTGCGACTTGCGCGCGCAGGTCGGACCATGACAGAACCTTGCGACCGAATGTTTCGGACTGCACAATAATCGCGTCACCTTCGGGCTGGCTGTCCACATGCTTCATGATTTGATCGGTAAAGTTCAACATCGCACCGGGGCACCACTCAGCACCGGGCATCTGTCGTTTCGCCATGACTTTGGTATAAGGCACGCTGGCTTTAACGTCGAAATACTCCCAAAGCGCACCCCAGAAAGCATCAAGATCATCAATGCTCCACTGCCACATAGCATTGTAGTCTGCAAAGGTCAGACCCTTGTTGTCTTTCAAGAACCGCTCAAACCCCGCCATGGTCGACGCATCATAGCGCTCTGGCGTTGGGGTCCACAGGATTTTGTTCATTTCATCGCTCCGTGAATGAGTGCCTTGAGTTGCGGCCGTGCAGGATAGGAACTGGACGGGGCAAGCTGGGTAAAGAATATGACGGACAGATCCAGCACAGGGTCGACCCAGAAGAAGGTTGAGGCCATCCCACCCCAGCTGAAATCACCCACGCTTGACGGCACACGCACGCGCCCGGGGTTCATCACAACAGCCCCGCCAAGACCAAAACCCATCCCCTCCATCGGCTGTTCGGCAAAGCTGGCAGGCCCCATAGACGCGATGTCGCCGGGCAGGTGGTTGCGCATCATGAAGTCCAGCGTTTTAGGGGAAAGCAACCCGGCACCGCCGGTGCGCAGCATCTCGGTGAACTTAAGGTAGTCATCAATCGTGCCGACCAGACCGCCGCCACCTGAATGCATCTCTGCATTGAGGAAGGGTGATTTTTCCGGGCGGTCCACACAACGCAGTGTGGGTTCAGACGGTGTTGCATCATTCAGCGCATAAGCACTGCCTGCAAGTGGAGTATAAAGCGCTGCAAAACGATCCTGCGCGTTATCGGGCACGGAGAATCTGGTCTCGTTCATGCCCAATGGCCCAAGAATTTCTTCGACAAAGAACTGCTCCAGCGTCTTGCCGGAAACCACTTCAACCACTCGGCCAAGCACGTCGATACTGACCGAATACTCCCAACGGCTGCCCGGCTGAAACGCTAACGGCAGTGCTGCAACACGGTCGGTCATCTCGGCCAACGACCCCTGATCAGCGCGGAACAATATGTCGTGCTCGTCCATCTCTTTGGCAAGTACACCGGGGTTGAATGGATAGCTAAGGCCTGATGTATGGGTCAGCAAGTGGTGCAATGTCGGTGTCGGACAAGGTTCGGTTTGGTCAATGCTGGTGGCATCTGGGACAAGGCACTGCATCTTGGCAAAAGCTGGAAGGAACTCCGACACGGGCGCATCAAGATGAAATAATCCCCGTTCGGCCAGCATCATGATCGCGACCGACGTGATCGGTTTGGTCATCGAATATATTCGTGCAATCGTGTCGCGCTCAAACGGTTTGCCCGTTTCGATATCGCGCTGGCCTACGGCGTTGAAATATACTTCTTGGCCCGCTTGCGCGACCAAGACAGAACAACCAGCAAATCGGTTGCGATCCACATAGCTTTGCATCCAGTCGCCAATGCGGCCCAGCTTGTTGCTATCGAAACTCATGAAAATCCTCCTAAGACGCACCAGCGCCTCAGGAGGATGAGGCCGCCAGAAGCGACGTTTTTCTATTCGATAGAAGCGATCCGAAGATCAGACTTCGAGCCATTCCCTACGAACATCATCGCGTGCTTTCAGGTCTGCTGGCGTGCCCTCAAACACAACTTGACCGTGGCCCATGACATACACACGGTCCGCAATATCCATCGCGATGGACAGCTTCTGTTCGACCAGCAGTGTCGAAATACCGCGATTTGCGATCTCTTTCAGCACCTCGGCAACCTTTTGAACCATCTGCGGGGAAAGCCCCTCGGTTGGTTCGTCAATCATCACCAAATCAGGGTCGCCCATCAGTGTGCGGCACATGGTTAGCATCTGCTGTTCGCCACCTGATAGGACTGATGCTTCGACGTCGGCGCGCCGGTCCAGGTTTTCGAACATCTCGAACATGGCCTGCATGGACCAACGGCCCGCGCCATCCTTTTGACCGGGCTTGAGGCCTAGCGTCAGGTTTTGGCGCGTGGTCAGACCCGGAAAGATATCTCGGTTCTCAGGCACATAGCCGATACCCATGTTGGCGATTTGAAACGCCTTTTTACCCGCGATCTCTTGCCCTCTAAATTTGACTGACCCCTGGGGTTCGACTTCGCCCATGATCGCTTTGCAGGTGGTGGAACGGCCCACGCCATTGCGACCCAAGAGAGCGACAATTTCGCCTTCGTTGACGGTTAGGTTCACGCCTTGAAGGATGTGCGATTTGCCGTAATAGGCATGCATGTCGGTGACTTCGAGCATCATCAGTGTTCTGCCTCCAATGCGGCGCCCAGATAGGCTTCTTGTACACGGGCGTTTGCGCGTACCTCTTCGGGTTTTCCTGTCGCGATGATCTCGCCGTAAACGAGAACCGAAATCTGGTCAGCCAGACCAAAGACCACACCCATATCATGTTCGACCATGATCAGCGTTTTGCCTTCGGTGACCTTCATAATCAGGTCAGTGATATAGTCGGTCTCGGAGTGGCTCATACCTGCGGTGGGTTCGTCCAGCATGATTACATCAGCACCACCGGCGATGGTGATCCCGATTTCCAGCGCGCGCTGCTCTGCATAACTCAGCGTGCCTGCGGGCAGATTGCGCCGTTCCAAAAGGTTAATCTGGTCCAATATCGCTTCGGCACCTTCGGTCAGGTCACGCTTTTTGTTCACCATGTGCCAGAAGCTGTATTTATAGCCCTGAGACCATAGCAATGCGCATCGGACATTCTCAAACACGGTCATTGCCGGAAAGATGTTGGTGATCTGGAAAGACCGGCTTAGGCCTTTGCGGTTAATCTGGAACGGCTCGAGCCCTGCGAGGTTTTCGCCATGCAGCTTGACGGTGCCTGCTGTGGGGGCAAAGCGTGCGGTGATAAGGTTGAACAACGTCGATTTGCCGGCCCCGTTAGGGCCGATGATGGCGTGGCGTTCGGCCTTGCCGATACTCAGGTCAATGCCGCGAATAATCTCGGCCTTGCCAAAGCTTTTCTTGAGGCCGGTCAGTTCAAGTGCTGGTGTGCTCATGATGCGCCTCCTGCTGTGTTAGCTTCGTTCCAGGCGTCTTTAAGCGCCGGAGCATTGACTTTGGTGATGCCCAGACCAATCACGGTGATGGCAATCGCGATCACCCACGGTAGTACATCGTGGCTGTTGAAAGTTGTCCAGAAGATGGTCATTTCGTCATCCCCCGTTGCTGCATGACGATAGTGGAATGTCATTTCGACCAACGCGGCCAGACCAAGCAAACCAATCGCGCCCGGTAGAAGCGTTTTGAGGTATGGCATGACCAACGTGCGTGCTTTGCCCAGCTTGAAGATTGGCACATGCATCATCAATAGTCCCGCAAGACCACC